>NZ_WKFA01000001.1:0-275029 GCF_021605325.1 Pseudomonas sp. PA-7-1E | reverse complement strand
TTCCGTGGTCTCGTGGGCTCGGAGAATGTGTATAAGAGACAGGGGAAGCCCTTGGCCTGCTGTATCGCGGGTTGCTCAGCCGGCTGTTGCACGAGTTCGACCTGCCACTGACAAGCGCCGATACCGAGGGGCAGGTGCTGGAGCGCGTTCATCGTTTGCAACAACCGCAATTACTGGCGTTCAGCGACGAACTGACGCGCCACTGGCAAAACCTGGCCTATGGTCACCGCCTACCGCCCTCTTCAGCCCAACAAAAACTGTGCAGCGACTGGCGTGCTCTTTTCAGTGACGGAGCGAGCCAATGAACCGGGCGTTATGGTGGGTAGCGCTGCTACTGGCGTGCCTGTTGGGTGCGGGCGGCCTATATGGCTGGCACAAGGCAATTCCCTACGAGGAAGTGGTAAATCGCGGCCCGTCACCAGAGGCACGCGCCAACCCTTACCTGGCCGCCGAGCACTTTTTGCGCCAGCAAGGCGTGGTGGTGGCGCATGCCAATGGCCTTGAACGACTCGCCGAACTGCCCGCCAAAGGCCATAGCCTGTTGCTGCTGGGGGAGCGCAGCAACATGACCCCACGCCAGGTCGAACAACTGCTGGGCTGGGCAAAAGCCGGTGGCCACCTGCTACTGGTCGCCGAGGCATTATGGGATGAAGAAACCGGCACCAGCGGTGACTTGCTGCTTGATCGCCTCACTGTCCGCCAAACCTTGAGCGACACCTTCGACGAACCCGCGCCACCGCGTAAAAAAACCAAGCCGGACCTGACCAAGCTGTATGTCGACAACGAAACGGCACCGGCCTATTTCAGTTTTGACACCGACTTCAACCTCACCGACCCCAAGCACCTGGCGCAGTTTTCCGCCAACAGCGCCAAGTCCAGCCACCTGATGCAACTTGACCTGGGGCAAGGCCGCGTCACGGTGATCACCGACAGCGACCTGTGGAAAACCGCGGATATCGGCAAACATGATAACGCCTGGTTGCTGTGGTATCTGAACCAGGGCACTGACGTCACCTTGCTGTTCAACAGCGACACGGACGATCTGTTTACTCTATTGCTCCGTTATTTCCCCCAGGCCCTCGTCGCCCTGGTTGCGCTGCTTGCTCTGGGGCTGTGGCAGGCAGGCATGCGCCAAGGCCCGATCCAGGCACCGGCTCCCAAGGCACGTCGCCAGTTGCAGGAACACTTGAAGGCCAGCGCGGACTTCCTATTGCGCCGCAGCGGCCAGGGCACGTTGTTGCAAGCCTTGCGACACGACATTCTGCGCGCAGCCCGGCGACGCCATCCAGGGTTCGAACACCTCGATGCGTCAGAGCAACGCCAGGTGCTGGAACACCTTACGCGACAACCCCCTCACATCATCAGCCAGGCGCTTGAGCCCGTTGCGCTGAAGCGGCTCTCCAGCGCCGACTTCAGCCGACAGGTGGCGCACCTGCAAACCCTCAGGAATGCCTTATGATCTGGCACCTTGCAAACGTTAGATCTCCATACTATTAAGAAATAGTCCCTGAAGAGCTCATAGCCCTGAGATCGTTCCTGAGGGTCACCTCAGGGCCCTATGTCTGTCAGAGCAGCCAAAGGGATCGGGTGTCTCGTCAGTGCAGGGGATGGCAGATGGAGCTTGTTTGGGCTACTGAGGATTTGGTGATCTCTGGGCAACCCTATCCGGGGCTCCCAATTCTGCTTTGGGACTCAATGAAGAGTTGCGTCCCTGTCAATCTATTCATTCGCCACTACCTGCTTCGCGGGGTCATTGGCTCTAAGCGATCCTGGCCCAGCACCGGTCGCGCGCTGTACGACTTCTTCAGCTTCCTTCAGGCCCATGAGATCGACTGGCGCGACGTTGATCGTGGCGAGGCCAAGAGCCTTGTGGCGGCCTACCGGGACTACTGCCTGGTAACGTGCGAACTGGCACCGAACACCACTCACCAGCGCCTGCATTACATCTGCAAGTTCTACGAGTTCGCGCTGAAGGAGGGGTGGGTGAAACGCTTACCCTTTGCATATGAAGAACGTAGCGTGAGGCGCGGTAAAAGCTTTCTTGCACATATCGATGCCAGTGGCGGCAAGGCTATGGCAAACGATGTGATGCCGCGTAAACAGAAGGCCCTGCCAAAGTTCCTGAGCATGGCCGATGTCAAGGCGCTGCTGACCGCTGCGGAGAACCCTCATCACCGCATGATGATGCGCCTGGCGCTACATACTGGTCTGCGCCGCGAGGAACTCGCCGCCTTCCCGCTGACCTATGCCTTCGACCCAGACAAGGCGCTACGAAACGAGCGCAACCTTCGCATTCGCCTCAATCCATTCGACGGCAGCGGCATGGTGACCAAAGGCAGCAAGCCACGAGATATCTACATTAGTCGCCAGTTCATGGCCGAACTCTATCGCTACGTATCGAAGGTGCGGGGCGAGCGTGCCTCGCTGAGCAAGACCCCGCAAAGGGCTTTGTTCCTTAACCAGTCCGGAGTGCCCTATGGCAAGGACGGCAAGAGCCTCAACCGGATCATCAGCGAGGCCGGCAAGCGAGCTGGAGTCAAGGTCCATACGCATATGCTCCGACATACCTATGCCACTCATACCATAGTCAGCCTTCAGCGCAACCGTGCGAACGGGATAGACCCTCTGGTGTTCGTTCAGCGGCAACTCGGCCATAGTTCGATTCAGACGACAATGGTGTATCTGCATCTAGTCAACGAAATGGCAGACGAGGTGGTGCTCGCCTATGACGACGAGTTGAACGCGCTGACGGAAGTGGCCTGATGGGCAATCGAAAGGAGTTTGCCAAAACCGATCTCAGCATCCCGCAAGTGGGGTATAGGCACGACGCGGCAGGTAGTGCGGTCATTATGACCGACGTCATTCCTCCGGCGAAAACCGCGGTCGAGTTCGGGCGGAATACCTCTGGCATCCGCCGCTTCGACTTTGCCCGCTGGTACGGTGCAAGCATCGACCACATCACTTACGCTGGCCAGCGCCAGATCGAGCGCTTCCTCGCAGGGCAGGAGGGTGGAGTCGCGGCCAGCACCGTGGTGAGCTACTGCAAGACTGGGCTGCGCTATTTTCTCGAGTACTGTGTGTTGCGAGCAACGGCTTTTGCGCATGACTTGGTCCTGGCCGATGTGAACCGGGACCTGATCGACGGCTATCTCGGCTATCTGGCCGGGCTGGGCGTGGAGACTATCGCGCAGAAGACCTTCTACACGCATACCAAGCCCGTGCTGCTCGCACTAGGGAGGCGCGGGCTGATCCCGCTGGTGGCCTCCGGCGATGCGGCCACCTTCCCGAAGAACCCCTTCCCGAACAGCAACCGCAAGGTCAAGGGCGAGACGGCGCTATCCAAGCGCGAGCGGCAGGTATTCAGCGCCGCGCTGCGAGCGGCAATCAAGCCGATGTGGGCCGACGACGCGCCTGTGACCGGCGAACTGCTGGGCATCGCATTGCTGATCGTCGCGCTCCACACCGGACGCAATACCACGCCACTGCTGGAAATGGGCCGCGACTGCCTGCAACCGCATCCCAAGGACGACACCGTTTTCTTAGTCCTTTGGAAGCGGCGTGGCTACAACAGCAGCAAGGTAGCGCTACGCGCCGAGTCGGACGCCGAGCGCCTTCTGGAGTCCACGCCGAGTGTGCGAACCAACGTGGAGCGTCTGATCCGCCGCGTGATGGCCTTGACTGAGCCCCTGGATGCAAAGGCCCCGGACGACCTCAAAGGCCGCGTATGGCTGTACCGCAGTCGTAGCGGGAAGAGTGTCGGTAAAGTCACGGTATTGAGCGCAGATATGTTGGCTCGGGCGACAGACCACCTCGTAACCAAGCATCGTCTGATCGACAGCGACGGAGCGCCACTTCGCATCAACATCTCGCGCCTGCGCAAGACATTTGCCAACCGCATCTTCGAGTTGACCGATGGTAATTTAGCGACCACCGCCGTGGCACTCGGCAACACCCTACAGGTAGCCGACCAAAACTACCTCAAGCCCGGCGAGAATACCCGTCGCAACTGGAGGTTCATGGGCGAGGTACTGGTGCAGGAGTTGCTGACTCGAACCATCGGTACGACCTACAAGGCCACCCCCATGGGCCACTGCACCGACCTGGTGAACGGCCAATACGCCCCGAAGCGCGAAGGCGCGACTTGCATGAATTTCATGAATTGCCTGCGCTGCAAGCACTACGCGGTGACAACCGAGGACCTGTACAAGCTGTTCAGCTTCTATTTCCGTGTGCTGACCGAGCGCTCGCGCATGGACAAGCGACGTTGGGCACGGGACTACGCCCACATCCCCCGCTTGATCGACCACTACATTGTTGCCGAAGGGGTACGGCGCGGCACCTTCAAGACCTCAGCAGTGGAAGCCGCCCGTGAGCGCGCCCGCACCCGGCCGCACCCGTTCTGGTCGGTTGATCTAATCGATAGCCTGGAGATTTTTGCATGAGCGATAACGCCCTTGCCACCCAGCCAAGCGATGTGCGTGGGCTGCCCAAATCTGAACGCGAAGCCCTGATCATAAACGTTACCCAGGTCGATTGGCAGCGGGTTATCCGCAGCCGCTACGGCGACGACATCTGGCAACTCAACGGCTTCGCCAGCAACGTGCCGGCCAACAAGAAACAACTGGACTTCTCCAGCGTACCGTCGGCGTTTCGGTCGGTGATGAAGGCGATGCTGTACCGCTACCTACAACGTGGGCGTCGTGGGGCGGGTCAGCCTAAAGGCGCCATGCTGCAAAAAACCTTCTATGAAATAAGGCTATTCCTACGCCACCTCGAGGCGCTCAAGCTCGACCAACTGGGCGCGGTGACACCCTTAGTCTGCAAGACCTATGTGACCGCCTGCAAGGCATACCGACAGACTAACCGATCCAAGGGTAAGCCGCTGTCACAACGCGCACTTCAATGCCGATTCAACGCCGTCGAAGCGCTCTATGAACTCAGTCAATACACTGACGATTCAATGCCACAACATCCTTGGCCCGAGACTTCCGCGAAAGCGATGGCGGGGCTTCTCGGCGACGCCCAAGGCGGCAAGACGCTGCTGATTCCCGATGATGTGTTCTGTATCTTATTCGAGCGGGCCTACCAGCAGGTTGAACGCGGCCAGCACCTGCTTGACCTGCAAGATACCGTAGATGCTGTCACGGCTCAGCGAAAGGGGCAGTCTCGCAGGGCTTTCTATACCGCGAAAAACCGCCATCTGGCCTCCCTTGGGTGGGAGGGCGGTCTGAGGGCATTTAACAAAGCGTTGAGCGACCTACGCACGGCCTCCTACATCGTCCTGGCCAGCACCTCCGGCTGCCGCAACCACGAGCTGGCCAATGTGCTGTCCAGTGCACACCATCGCACCCAGGATGATGAGGGCACCATCTACCACTGGATGCGTTCACAGTCGGACAAGACTGATGCCGGTATCCATGACTGGATGATCCCCGAGGCTGCCGTGCGTGCCCTGCGCCTGATGGAGCGCTGGGCCGCACCCTATCAGGCCATGATCGCTGTCGAAATTGAGCAGCGGCACCGCACCAACCCTCGTGATTCGCAGATCGTCGAGGCGTACAAGCACCGTCATGCGCTTTTTCTCGGCGTAGATCCGAATGAAGGCAACCAGGTGCGCACCCTTTCCGCCACTAGTTGGAGCGAAAAACTCAAGGTATTCGCCAAGGATTGCGGGCTGAACTGGAACCTCACTAGCCACCAGTTCCGCCGCAAATTCGCCAACTACGCCGCGCACAGCCGCTTCGGCGACCTGCGCTACCTGAAGGAGCAATTCGCACACTGGTCGCTGGACATGACTTTAGGCTACGCCATGGACGACAGCTGGGGGCAGCATCTGGACCTTGATCTGTACGCCGAGATTCAGGCGGAGTTGGACGATATCAAGCTTGGTATCGTTGATAACTGGCTGGGTGATGCCGCCCTGGCCGGCGGCTTTGGCCGCGCGCTCAATCACTGGCAGCGGGATCCACAGAATCTCCTCATCTTCAAGGATCAAGCTTCGATGCTGAAGTCCATTGCCGAGAGCACCGCGATTCGCAGCAACGGTCATGCCTGGTGCACGGCGGACAATGACGGTTGCATCGGCAATACTCTTGAACGTACCCGCTGCGGCAACTGCAACAATGCTGTGATTGGACGCCATCACTCGGCCATATACCAGCGACTCTACGATGATTTGAAAGGGCTGCTGCATTGCCCGGACATTGGCGAAAGCGGACGACAGCGCGTTGAGCGCGACCTGAATCGGTGCCGAGACGTACTGGCCCAATTAGGCATGGCCCCGGAGACCCTGATCGCATGAAGCCTATCGACAAGGCAACCAACTACAAGCCGGCTGAGGATCGTGAAAAGGATCTGCGGCTCGCGCTTTACCGCATCCAGAAGGGACGTACCCGCTCTGGGGAAACCAAGGTTACGATCACCGCAGTCGCCCGCGAAGCAGGCGTATCAACGGCGCTAATTCACAACTACTACCCAGGAATTGCCGAGGCTATCCGCGAGGCTCAAGGGCGTTCCAGTCGCGCCATGCGTGATGTGAAACACCAAGGCTTGCTTGCTGAGCGCAAGAAGTCCGCAGCCTATCGTCAGGAGATAGAGGAACTGCGGGCCAAGGTCGCCCATCTCGCGTCCGTCAATGAGGTGCTATTGGACGAGAACCGTGTGCTCAAGAGTAAGATGAATGATCATAAGGTGGTCGACCTGGCTTCAAGGAAACCGCATGGATAGGTCAATTTCGCATAGTGCGCATTTTGATGGAAACGGCACCGTATCGAGTGCATTCTTTTTGGCGATTAATAAGGGCCGTAGTCGGCAATAGGCAATCATCGGGCTAAGGCAAACGAACCGTTGAGTACTTGAGCACTAGCGCTATTCGGCGCGGCCTAGAACATTCGTCCAACAGCGTATTGAAGATCCCGCGGCTCAGTTGACTCGCCCCTTGTCTTGTAATAGACCGATGGCTCAGCGTGGGGGGGGTTATATCTAGAAGTTCTTTCGCTGGCTGAGAACAGGAGTCTCAAAAAAGGCAAAAGCCCGGTCATCAACCGGGCTCTGCAGGTCCCTCAAGGGGGTAAACTCAAGTGCCTCAAGGGCTACCGGGAAAACTGTATGGTCGGTTGACGCAGATGTCAACATTAGTCAGATAATACAGATATCTTGCGACCTTGGAATTCTGCAGCTCTGCATCTTCTAAAAGGTAGGAGATAAATGCATACCGTAATGTGTAGTCGTCAGAGTCTGTGCAAGACTTGCCTAACGCGGTCTACTAATACCATGCCGTAATACGCGCGAACTGCAATCGGGTTGGGGTCGTGTAAACATATCGTGTACCCGCGTTTGGCGCCGATCACCATGCCCACTTAAATTTAAGTGCACACAATGTCTTGGCTTTGCGGGCTAGGTATGTGCTCTTTCCACGGCCTGGCGGCCCTGTGAGCAGAATCGCACTCCCCGTAGCGGCGACGGCGTCACGGACGAACTCCCAATAAAATATTTCGTCGGGCACCTCGTAACCCGGGGGTACAACAAAGTCTTCAGGCAAAGGTGCCGGCGGCGTCGACCGCAGGATGGTGCGGAACTGCTCCAGCGTGATCCAGCCATCCGGGGGGCAAGAAGTTTTTCGGCGTTGCCCAGTTCAACACAACGTTCTTGAGGGTACGCGGTATACCGGTTTGGGGCTCGCGAGTTCCTTCAGCCGATGCCGAAGAGATAATCATTAACTTTTATCGAGCGCTTTTTTGAACGTTACTCACTGCTGTCAGTTGATCCGAGAGCTATTTCGTAAGTTGCGCGTGGTCGGTTCGTCCCCTACCTCTGCTGGAAATAAGGTTACGCCTACCTTGCTGGCATTGTAGAATCAATCGCGAAGGGGTGGGTTTTTCCTCTCGTGCAAGCGAGGGCGGTTCTGATAATTAACAGCTTCGGCTGTTGGGCCTTGCCCACTGATCCCTCTGGGGATGTTCAACGGTACTCAAACCCTCCCACCCCTTCGCCTTTTCTATGGAGAGATGTGAGTGAAAAAGGACGGCGTCTGGTTCACCTATAAGGCACGCATTCAGGCCCACAAACGCCTGGAGTGGCTCGACTTTCACTCACAGCTTTTGCTGGTGTGGTACGCAATACTGAGTGCAGCACTCGGCGTGCTGACTATTAGGAACAGTGAGGTACTAGGCGCCAATACCGACATTATGGCGACCATTCTCTCGGTTGCTTTACTTGGTGTATCACTCACGGTTACTAACCGGGACTTCCGTGTGCGGGCCGTGCAAATGCGCACGAACTACCTAGAGCTGCAGAAGCTCCACCGCCGGCTCCCTGACGAATCCCAAGATCCCAGTTATCCCAAGCCCACCGATGAACAAATCGAGCGGTATGACGAGTTACTTGCCGCCACTGAGAACCATCGTGAGATCGATGATCGAATTGCCCGCGTTTTTGCAACGGGACTCACAAGTAGATCACCTACGGCCTTCGAGAGCTTCGATGCCCTGCTATGGCTCACTTTGCGCTTTCTGATCACAGCAGGTCTTTATATTCTGCCGGTAGCAGCAGGGCTTTACTCGTATTGGGCCAAGCCATGAGTGCCGCCCTTAGCTTCAAGAGACGTTTCTCTCGCAAGAGCTTGCAGGAAATCTACACCGACAAGATCAAGCTATCAGGAGCGATAGGGCTGGATCGCGTGAGACCCGCGAATCTCGACAAGAATCTAATCGCCGAGCTGGATCACATCATCCAAAAGGTTGACCAAGGCGCCTATCGGTTCACGGCATACAAGGAAAAATTGATTCTCAAGGGGGCATCGTCGCTCCCTAGGCAGATTTCCATCCCAACGGCCAGAGACAGAATTGTTTTAAGGGCCCTCTGTAACTGCCTCGCCGACGTATTCCCCACAGCCAAGCTAATCCTGCCGCAAATCGTCATCGACGACCTCAAAGGCGCTCTCGACTCAGGCGCTTTCGCTGAATACGCAAAGATCGACCTAAAGACTTTCTACCCCAGCATTCCGCACGAACTGATTACTAAAGCCACCAAGACGAAGATCCGAAAGGCACAGTTCAGGCGTCTCATAGCCGACGCCCTCACCACCCCCACTGTCCCGGAATCCCGAGGTGGCAGAGATGCGGATCGATCAAGTGTCGGGGTACCGCAGGGATTGGCTATCTCAAACGTCTTGGCTGAAATTGCTATGCAGGGCATCGATACCGCTTTCCGGTCGCGACCAGGAATTTGGTATAAGCGATATGTAGATGACATCCTGATTTTAACGCCGGAAGGTGAGGCTCAGTCCACCGCGAACGAGCTGATTGTCGCCCTTAAGGCACTCAAGCTGAATCCGCACGACTTCGGCCCGGACTCTAAATCCAAGGTCGATGACTTGACCGAGCCTTTTAGCTTTCTGGGATATAAAGTCGAAGGCGGCGAAATTTTGGTTCGCCGCGAGAGCATTCTCAGATTTGAAGGCTCTATAGCAAAAATTTTCACTGCCTATCGTCATAAGCTTCAAAGCGCTCGCAGTCGCGCAGATAAAGAGCGTGCCCTCGCCTATTGCCAATGGAAGCTCAACCTTCGGATCACCGGCTGTATTTTTGAAGGCAAACGCCTTGGTTGGGCTGCGTACTTTTCGCAGAT
This sequence comes from Pseudomonas sp. PA-7-1E, assembly GCF_021605325.1. Taxonomy (NCBI): domain Bacteria; kingdom Pseudomonadati; phylum Pseudomonadota; class Gammaproteobacteria; order Pseudomonadales; family Pseudomonadaceae; genus Pseudomonas; species Pseudomonas sp. PA-7-1E. Next base: position 265,402 of record NZ_WKFA01000001.1, on the reverse strand, counting down.
CACCAGCACCTCTCAGCTCCGAGCGATAAATCACACCATCAGCAAGCTGACTCACCGCTTCTGCCCACGAGGCGAGGTTCGCCCGAAGTCCCTTATCAAGACCTTCTATGAGCTGCAGCGTGGCTTAAGCGCAAACCATCGGTACATCCCTAACTTCGATGACCTGCACGTAGCTCAGAAGCGCCAGGTGCTTGAGATTTGGCTTGGCGCTGACGCCAGGCTTTTAAGCGATGCTGAGGTTGAGCGGCGGTTTGCCATCAAGATCAGTAAGGCGGTACGTGAGTTGGAAGAAGATATTGCTCAAACGTCTTAGCAATTTTCAGCTCTTGGGGCCTGTTAAAACGCTGAAGAATAGCGGCAGCACTCGCCCTTAGTGCTGGAGTTCTGAAGTTGACCTGGCCGGTAGGCCTGAATTAAGTAGTTAGCCGAAGGCCAAGTTTTTTCGTCTCCAAAGCGTTAGCCTGTATCCCATAGATGATGCCAAGGATGTCCTCATGCAAGCTGCCCCTCCGACGCAAGCCGAAACTCTGGATCTGGAGAACTGCACGCTAGATCAAATCGTTGATGTGCTTTGTGCCGGTCAACCGATCAGCCTTCCTCAGGGCGCGGGCCAATTTTCCCTAGACCTTGAAGATGCTCGCCTCGCGATGGGATTTTATGCAGGACGGCGGGACCTCTGGGCACAGGCAAAACCCGTTTCAAGCAGCGAGGTTGATCAACTACTCGGTGCCATTGGCAAGCCGCAGCTACATGTGGCTCGCAGTCATGTAGCGAGTTCCGCAGCTTCGCGTCCTTGTTGGCGACTCCAAGAGTTTCGAGCCCATCGCTTTGCTGGGCTTCAACGTCACTGCGATTCAGCCGGGAAAGCACCTGAGACTCTAACCATTCGACTTGATCGCGACGTTACCTGCATCTGGGGGTTCAACGGCGCCGGTAAATCCGCATTGCAGAGTGCGATCATGTGGTGCCTAACCGGTAAGGCACATCGTTCTCAACACAAGCCATCGGAGGTACACAATCCAATCACTGTCGACGTAATGTCAACGAATGGCGAGAGCGATACTAATACCAGTTTCACGTTACCCGTGATCGTCCCATTGCCTTCAGCGTCAGATCTCTCGCTGCTAGGCGACCGTCCCGAGTGTGACACATGGGTGGAGCTGGATCTGCGGGACCAAGATGGAAACGATGTAACCGTCAGACGCGAGCTGACGCGAAATATCAGAGGAACTGTCTCTGTGAGCGTAAGTGGCTTAGACGACTTACGGCTGCCACAGTGGGCCATCGAAGCTGGTACGTTGATGCCCGCTATCGCTGCAAGTATGCGCTTCGATGAAAAGACAAGCTTTGCCGAGGCAATCGCTCAGCTAACAGGTTTGCGGCCATTGCAAGATCTGGGCATGCGTTTACCACGTCTTGTCCGACGCTTGGAGAAGGACGACACCGACACTGCCATAGATGCCAAGGATGCTGCTCGTATTCATTTCATAGACAGCAAGGGCTCGTTTCTCGACGCTTGGCGCGCACAGGCTGAGACGCTTGGTCCCGAGCCCGATTTACTGACACCTGAAAAGGTAAGCCCTGAACAGAGTTGTAGCGGCTCGATCGCAACCGTTCGCGAGAAGCTCGTCCAGCACCAAGCAAGCGGTCTGAGCGATATTGAGACGATTCTTGGCAGCACGACCTCGTTATCAACGCCAGAGCGCAGCCAAACCCTCCTTGGCCAGCTCGCCTCGGCAAGAGAGCAATTAACCGGCGCAGCTCTGAAAGGACTCCCCTCACTTCGAACCATCCAACAGATCGAGGAAATCAGCGACGCGGATCGAATCGCCGTCCTCGCTAAACTGGAAGAGCTAGCACAACGAGCTGCAGATCAGGTCAAGCGTCAGCAGAACAAGGAACAAGCAGCACGCCAGCAGTTATACACAATGGTTGCGCTGTGGCACCGGCGGCAACACCCAAATAAACCGATCTCTGACTGCCCAGTCTGCGGTTCAGATCTGGTCAAAGTACCACCTGACGCCCTCTTAGACTCCGACGTCGCTAGCGCTCTTCAAGCAGGGCTTCAGGCGCACCAGGACGCAACAAAATCACTTGCGGATTGGCAACAGGGCGCTGCGAGTGAGCTGCTGGAGTCGCTACCGGAGACCCTGAAAACCTTTGCCGAATACAAGGGGCGCGGTACTGTTCTCGATCTTTATAAAAATGCTTATGTCAACGAGGCACTCAAGGACCAATCTTTCGCAGCGGACCTTCAACCAATCCAAAGGAATGCACGGAAGCTTTGGGACCACTTGATCAAAGCGCATTCGCTTTCCGCCGAACAGCCTTCCGATTTTCTCAGCTTGCCTCAAGAGCTTGCGACGGGGGTGCTGGCCAGCCGATTTGCCAATTTACAGCACGTAGTAACGTTGAGTAAGCAGCGTATAGCGGTCAAGGCAGCAATGCAGACGCTTTTGGCAAACTACCTGGGAGTCGGATCATTTTCCCGGGGCGAGAAAGTCGACGACGTCCCCGATTTGATCAACCTGCCAATCAGACACCAGTTGTCAGCACTGCACCAGGCGATTACCACTTCAGAGCCGTTAATTGCCTTAACGCGGCAGATTGACGTCATAGAGGAGGCTCGTAAGCGCTGGGTGGGCGCGAGTCAACGACTTAGGCTGATCAAACGCGCAGCCGCAGCGATACAGCAACTGACACGTTTACCACAATTGGTTGAATATCAAGTCCAAGGCCTGATTCAGTTATTAGAGACTCGTACAACCGCTTGGCTCGATCTGATTTATCGTCCTCATTACAATGGTGGACCACGGTATCTCGGACTAGATCCTGCTCGCACTCAAGGGGTAGGGCTATACGCCGGGCTAGGTGCAGTACGCGTCCAAGCTCACGAAATAATGAACTCATCTCATCTGCGAGCTTGTGTATGGGCGTTCGTTTTCAGCCTATGGGAGCGCATTCGAGAACGCTCTGGCGCGTTGGAGGTGTTACAGCTGGATGATCCACAGACCTTCTTTGATCCTATTAATACCGAGAATCTCGCCGCAGCAGTACCAGCTCTAGTAAAAGCGGGTATGGCGATCATTATCACGTCCAACGACAATCGGTTCATCGCCGCAGTAAAAGACAAGTTACCGAGAAGCTCCTCCACGGCCCCATCATGGACCATGTTGCAGATTAGCCCTTTGTCTGCGTCCAGGTTGACAATTGCTCTGACTCCCACGCTCGAAGAGGTAAATGAACGTCGCCAAGCATGGTGTAACGACTCCAATGACGTTGCGGCGAGCCAAGAGTTTGTGGAACGCGTTAGGCTGCATATCGAGAACCGCTTGTGGGACTTGCTCGCAGCTGACCCTATGCTGCTCTACAAACCAACCCTAGCAGACCTGATCGGTCACATAGCCAATGCACGCAATGCTGGAGAATTACCTTTCCAAGAGCCTCCTTTCGAAAAGCTGCTGAGTTGTAACTCGTTGAAACCGGGCACCCACTTTTACACAACGATCAACCAAGCCCATCATGACCTTCGAAAAATTACACCCCATGATGCCGCAGCCGTTGATGAAGGCTTTTCGGAGGTTGACCGGCTGATAAGAAGCTGCGCAGCAGCTTATGCAAGGTTCATGGGACGGTTGACTCGAGACGATGAAGAACTTTTCTTTGCGACAGCACCAGAAGCACCCACTGTATTAGCTCATAACGAGCAGAAATTTCGTGTGCTTGGTGACTTTAGCGCTCAAACACAGACTGAGGTCGCCTCACCCGCTGAGCCCCCAAGTGCGGTCTCATTGGACTCGCTGGGGAACGTGGCACTGTATGCGATCCATGGTGATTCACTTGGCGCCCTCGCAAGAAAGGGACAAGTGGTGATCGTCTCTCTTGAAAAGGCAGCAAAATGTGGCGATCCAGTCATCGCTCTGTATAGCGATAAGACGTTCGCCAGACGTTACCACTCAGATAAAACTGATATCAGCAAATTGATGCTGGCTTGTGAGCAATCCGTTAGCGAGAAGGTTGCGCCTGCATTGGCATTGCCGCGAAATAAAGTCCGTCTAATGCCCATCGTCGGGGTCCTCTACGACTCAATTGCGCAAGTCGGTGCAGGTGAGGCCAGATATATCGACAATAGCAAAGTTTTTGGAGCGCCGTTGGTAATCGCTCGTATTGTTGACCACAGCGGCTACCCATTAATTCGTCATCGCGACTGGGTGCTATTGGAACCCCTACAGATTTCCTGTTCGGAGGACTTAGAGGCACTGCGTGGTGAGCTAGTAACGTTGGTAGCCAGCCATGACGGGGACCGCAAAGCTTATTTGAAGCGAGTAGGAATGCCCGTTAGCGGAGAGCTGCGAATCTTCGACAGCGTAGGCACCTTCGGAGACGCAATAGCCATAAACTGCAAGGCCCAAGCATCCTCCCACATACTGCAATTGATGGATGCGTGGCGCGTTCGAGGGGTGCTGCGTGGTATTTCTGATTAATTTGATAATTTGTAATTTACATCGCCCAAACGATCGCTCGAAGGTCTGGAGGTAGGCCGCAGGGATCTGAAGGGCTCACTCAATGGTGAGCCACCTCCCAGAGTCATCTGAACGGAACAGGCCTCCTCCCGACTGTCGGTCAAAAAGAGGGAGTTACCGTGCGGTTGCCGTTTTTTCAGATTGACAGCCACTAACTTCCTCGCAAGAAAAATCCGAAAAATAGTTAGATTAGGTAAGTGTCTATTTTATGGAAGATAAAACGAATTTAACAGTTAGCGAGGCTCCGGAACTTGTGAGCGACTCTCCACTGGCCACCACCCTGACCGCCGAAAAGCTTCAGCACGCCAGCCAGCAGGCCCAGGCGCTGCGCGTGGAATTGCGCAAGGTCGTGATTGGCCAGGACCTTGTGATTGACGACGTGCTCACCGCCCTGATCGCAGGCGGCCACGTATTGCTGGAAGGCGTGCCAGGCCTGGGCAAGACCTTGCTGGTACGAGCCCTGGCCCGCTGCTTTGGCGGTGATTTCGCCCGTATCCAGTTCACCCCGGACCTGATGCCCAGCGATGTCACCGGCCACGCCGTTTACGACCTGCAGACCGAACAGTTCAAACTGCGCAAGGGGCCGATATTCACCCACCTGTTGCTGGCCGATGAGATCAACCGTGCCCCCGCCAAGACCCAGGCAGCGCTGCTGGAAGCCATGCAGGAACGTCAAGTGACCTTGGAGGGCGAGGCGTTGCCCATCGGCCAGCCCTTCATGGTGCTGGCGACCCAGAACCCCATCGAACAGGAAGGCACCTACCCACTGCCCGAGGCCGAGCTGGACCGGTTCATGCTCAAGGTGCGAATGGACTACCCAGATGCTCTACAAGAGCTGGATATGGTCCGCGAAGTGACGCGCTCGTCCAAGGCCGACATGCTGGAGGTACAGCCGTTGCGTACGGTGCTGCAAGCCGCGGACGTAGTAACGATGCAGCAAATTGCCAGTGACCTGCCGCTGGATGAACAGGTGCTCGAGTACGCCGTGCGCCTGGCCCGTGCCACGCGCAGTTGGCCGGGGCTGTCCATCGGTGCCGGCCCCAGGGCCTCCATCGCCCTGGTACGCGGGGCACGGGCCCGTGCGCTGTTGCGCGGTGGCGAATTCGTCACCCCCGACGACATCAAGGGCTGCGCCCTGGCGGTACTGCGTCACCGGGTACGCATCGCACCAGAACTGGACATCGACGGCCTGGAAGTCGACCAGGTGCTCCAGCAGTTACTCGACCAGATTGCAGCACCAAGGCAATGACGCGGCCATGAAACCGACCAGTCTGCTGCTGACCTGGCTGAGCGTTCTGCTCGGCTTGAACACCCTGTTGGGCGCCTCGGCAGCGTTGCAGTTCAAAGTGCCCGCCACCTTTCATTCGGTAGCCTGGGGCCTGCTGCTGGCCCTGTTGCTGCTGGCGATGCTGGATGCTGCACGCTTGCGTCGCCGCCCTTCGGCCCGCGTGTACAGAACATTGCCTGGTAGCCTGGCGCTGGGGCGCTGGGAAGAAATACGCCTGTGCCTGGAGCACGACTACCCGCAACCTCTGACCGTGCAGGTGTTCGATCACGTGCCCGATGGCCTGGCTGTGGAGAACCTGCCTCAATCCATTCAACTACGCCCCGGTGAGCGTGCCGAGCTGGGCTATCGCGTGCGCCCCTTGCGGCGCGGGCACTTCCATTTCAGTCGCTGCGAACTGCTGCTGCCCAGCCCATTGGGGCTGTGGTCGGGACGACGCTGGGTCGAGACTCACGATGCCACTCGTGTTTACCCGGATTTCGCACGTTTATACGGTGCGCAGTTGCGGGGTGTGGATAACTGGCTCAGCCAACTGGGCGTGCGCCAACATCAGCGGCGAGGATTAGGCCTGGAGTTTCATCAACTGCGGGAGTTTCGTGAAGGTGACAGCCTGCGCCAGATCGACTGGAAAGCCACCGCCCGCCAACGAACGCCCATTGCCCGGGAATACCAGGACGAACGCGACCAGCAAATCGTGTTCATGCTCGATTGCGGCCAGCACATGCGCAGCCAGGATGATGAACTGTCCCATTTTGACCACGCGCTCAATGCCTGCCTCCTGCTGAGCTACGTTGCCTTGAGACAGGGCGATGCCGTAGGGCTGTGCACGTTTGCCAGCGACCAGCCGCGCTACCTGAAGCCGGTCAAGGGCAGTGGCCAATTGAACCTGTTGCTCAATGCGGTCTATGACCTGCAGACCACGCGAAAAACCGCCGACTACCAGGCGGCCGCCAGCCAGTTGTTGGCACGTCAAAAACGCCGGGCGCTGGTGATCATCGTCACCAACCTGCGGGATGAGGAGGATGAAGCGCTGATGGCTGCCGTCCAGCGTATCGGCAGGCATCACCGGGTACTGGTGGCCAGCCTGAGGGAAGAGGTCCTCGACCAACTACGCCAGGCGCCTGTGCAGACACTGCCCGAAGCGCTGGCTTACAGCGGCACGATCGATTACCTCAACACCCGCAACCAACGCCATGATCGCTTGAGTGCTCATGGCCTGTCGGTGCTGGATACCTTGCCATCGGCGCTGGGTGCCGGGCTGGTCACACGCTATCTGGAGTGGAAAAAGGCCGGGGTATTCTGAGGATGACTGCGCAGGGGCATGGCCAGGAAACGGCCACGACCCCACGCATAATTCAGACAGAGGCCTGCAAAGGATAAAAGCTGAAGTACTGCAACAGCGCGTTGATCAGGTGCCGGTACTCTTCGGGCGCCTCAAGCACGCTGAACCCCGAGTCGTAATGCTGCGGGGTGACATCTTCATGGCTCCACAAGCAGGTTGCCGTGAGGTCAATTGCCTTGAACTCGCCCTGCGCCACCGGCACTTTCAAGCGCAGCTCGAAATCCACGTCGGTCATCATGGGTAACGAGCTGATCAGCATCAGACCGTTTTCAGACACATTTCCAAGATAGCCGATTGGCTTGTCAGTAATACGATTGAACACCTGCAGAAAATACGGCAGTTGATGCCGCTCGATCCGTCGTTCGGTAAACATGGTGAAGTCGCCATTCAATAGCCAAAAATCTGGCCGTGCCAGTGATTCGGAACAAGCAATCGCTCGCTCTCCCTGGATCTCGGTGTGACAACAGCTACCGCTTGTCACCAAACAGCTGCCGAATCCGGGCATTGCATCCGTTCGAATGGGTACTGCACAAACAGACATTCAAAGAATAGCGCAAGACTGGCGACAGGCCAGCCATGAAGCGACAAATACCCTTACAACGACGCAGGCCTTGGTTTTGCCAGGCCTGCAGCCGGCAGATGCCCCAGTTGCTGCAAGGTATCGAGCCGCGCACGGGCTCGATAGGCGTACTCGCTCGACGGGTAGTGGCCGATGATGAATTGATAGGTCTGTGCGGCATCGACAAACAGTTTCTGGCGTTCCAGGCACTGCCCGCGCAACATCGAAACCTCCGGTTGCACGTAGCGGCGAGTTCGGCTCTCGCGATCGACCTGGGACAACTCCAAGGTGACACGCTGGCAATCACCGACCCCATAGGCACGGTAAGCGTTGTTCAAATGGTGGTCCATCGACCAGCGGGTACAGCCGACAACACTGACGGCCAGGGCAGCAACGAGCAAAATTCGCATGGGGTTCTCCTGTCTTGTGCAGTGTATCGACCCCTGGTCGAAAATCTTCAAGGCGTTTGCCCATTCAACCGCAGCCAAAACAAGCCAATCGTCGATAAGTAGTGCAAACGAACAATGACTACAACGAAAGAGCATAGTAGCCTTCCCCAGCGCTTGAACTCAGGAGTCCGTGCATGTCCGTCCGTCGTACCAAAATCGTCGCCACCCTTGGCCCGGCCAGTAACTCGCCGGAAGTCCTCGAACAGCTGATTCTGGCTGGTTTGGACGTCGCCCGTCTGAACTTCTCCCACGGCACCCCGGACGAGCACAAGGCTCGCGCCAAGCTGGTGCGTGACCTCGCCGCCAAGCATGGCCGCTTCGTTGCACTCTTGGGCGACCTGCAAGGCCCGAAAATCCGTATCGCCAAATTCACCAACAAGCGGATCGAGCTGAAGATCGGTGACAAGTTCACCTTCTCCACCAGCCACCCGCTGACCGAAGGCACCCAGGACGTGGTGGGCATCGACTACCCGGACCTGGTCAAGGACTGCGGCGTCGGTGACGAACTGCTGCTGGACGACGGCCGTGTGGTGATGCGCGTTGACACTGCCACGCCGACCGAACTGAACTGCACCGTGATCATCGGCGGCCCGCTGTCCGACCACAAAGGCATTAACCGTCGCGGTGGTGGCCTGACGGCGCCGGCCCTGACTGAAAAAGACAAGGCCGACATCAAGCTCGCCGCCGAAATGGAAGTGGACTACCTCGCCGTGTCCTTCCCGCGCGACGCCGCCGACATGGAATACGCCCGTAAGCTGCGCGACGAAGCCGGCGGTACCGCCTGGCTGGTAGCGAAGATCGAACGTGCTGAAGCCGTGGCCGATGATGAAACCCTCGACGGCCTGATCAAGGCCTCCGATGCCGTGATGGTTGCCCGTGGCGACCTGGGCGTTGAAATCGGTGACGCCGAGCTGATCGGTATCCAGAAGAAGATCATCCTGCACGCACGCCGTCACAACAAAGCGGTGATCGTTGCGACCCAGATGATGGAGTCGATGATCCAGAACCCGATGCCGACGCGTGCCGAAGTGTCCGACGTGGCCAACGCCGTACTCGACTACACCGACGCCGTGATGCTCTCGGCTGAAAGTGCCGCCGGCCCTTACCCGCTGGAGGCCGTACAGGCCATGGCGCGTATCTGCGTCGGTGCCGAAAAGCACCCGACCAGCAAGACCTCCAGCCATCGCATCGGCAAAGTCTTCGAAAGCTGCGACCAGAGCATCGCCCTGGCTGCCATGTACACCGCCAACCACTTCCCGGGTGTCAAGGCCATCATCGCCTTGACCGAAAGTGGCTACACGCCGTTGATCATGTCGCGCATCCGCTCCTCGGTGCCTATCTACGCGTTCACCCCACACCGCGAAGCCCAGGCCCGCGCGGCCATGTTCCGTGGCGTGTACACCATCCCGTTCGACCCGGCGTCGCTGGCACCGAACGAAGTCAGCCAGAAGGCGATCGACGAGCTGGTCAAACGCGGCGTCGTGGAGAAAGGCGACTGGGTCATCCTGACCAAGGGCGACAGCTACCACACCACCGGTGGCACCAATGGCATGAAGATCCTGCATGTGGGCGACCCGCAGGTCTGAGTGACAGGCTGAAAAACAAAAGCCCCGCCCTGTGAATGGCGGGGCTTTTTGCATTTCAGTGCAGGCAGGCCAGCTCCCACAATAGTTAGACAACTCGGTCTACTGTGGGAGCTGGCTTGCCTGCGATGGCGTCATCAGCACCCGGCGTTAAACTCCGATACCGACTTGAGCAGGCTTGTCATAAAGTGAAAGGGCGGGATAGAAACACATCCGCCAGCAATTGATTACGCGGCAGTCCCGCCAGGAACAAGCGCTTGGAAAAGGCCTCGACGCTGGCAGGGTGCCCGCAAAGCAAGGCCAGGGTATGCCGGGAAACCAGCCGCAGTTGCGCCAACGCCGGCTGCAACTGCGCCGCGGTCCATAGCTCCACGGTCAGGTTCCCATGCCGGGCGGCAAGGGCTGCCAGGGGTTCAGCCAGATAATGACCTTCGGCCTCATGGGCCAGGTGAATCACGCGAATGTCGCCCTGGTGATCCTGGCGCAGCGCCTCGCGCAACACCCCCCACAAGGGCCCCAGGCCAGTACCGGAAGCCAGCAGCCACAACGGCCGCGATTGCCAGTCAGGGTCATAGTGCAGTGCTCCACCCCGCAGTTCACCCAGGCGCAAAGGATCACCGACCTTCAACTGTCGCGCCGCATCGCTGAATGCACCGGGTTGACGGCAGTCGATATGAAACTCCAGGTACGGCTCTTCCTGGGGCAAGCCCGCCAGAGAATAGGGGCGCGCCACCTGCCCCGCCCACAGCACCAGATGCTGCCCGGCGTTGTACCGCAGGGCACGTTCCGGTTGCAGGCGCAGGCGCAGTACCGTCGAACTCAGCCAATCGGCGCCCACCACCTGGGCGGGCAGGCCATCGCGCTGAGGGTCAAACGCTTCGACCTTCAGGTCCGCACTGACCCGGCACTGGCACGCCAGGCGCCAACCTTGCTGGCGCTGCGTCGGGCTCAAGGCTTCGGGCTGCTGGTCGTCAACCTCACCCTCGCAACGCACCAGGCACGCATGGCAACTGCCGGCCCTGCAACTGAAGGGCACGGCCACGCCGGCCTGATTCAAGGCATCCAGCAGGTTGCTGCCGAGGGATACAGACCAGTGGCGTTCGCCGACGTACAGTTCAGGCATATAAAGACTCAATCATAAGGAGCGCGCACAGGGAATCATGCCTGCGACAGTTTGACCATAGTCGGGTGTATCGGCCACCGTGCCGGGTTATACTGCCGCGCCTTTTTAGCGTCGCGCCTGCACCATTCTGGCGTGCCTTGGAAAGATGGCTTCAGCCGACCGATGCAACACTGGCGCCATCTTTATTGAATGTTCCCTTATAGAGGAGCGCGACTCATGACCGTGATCAAGCAAGACGACCTGATTCAGAGCGTTGCCGACGCCCTGCAATTCATTTCCTACTACCACCCCGTTGATTTCATCCAGGCCATGCACGAAGCCTACCTGCGCGAAGAATCGCCGGCGGCCCGTGACTCCATCGCCCAGATCCTGATCAACTCGCGCATGTGCGCCACCGGCCATCGCCCAATCTGCCAGGACACCGGTATCGTCACCGTGTTCGTGCGCGTGGGTATGGACGTGCGTTGGGACGGCGCCACCATGGGCCTGGACGACATGATCAACGAAGGCGTGCGTCGCGCCTACAACCTGCCAGAAAACGTCCTGCGTGCCTCGATCCTCGCCGACCCGGCCGGCGCCCGCAAGAACACCAAGGACAACACCCCTGCGGTCATCCACTACTCCATCGTCCCGGGCAACACCGTGGAAGTGGACGTGGCGGCCAAGGGTGGCGGCTCCGAGAACAAGTCGAAAATGGCCATGCTCAACCCGTCCGACTCGATCGTCGACTGGGTGCTCAAGACTGTTCCGACCATGGGCGCCGGCTGGTGCCCACCGGGCATGCTCGGCATCGGCATCGGCGGTACCGCCGAGAAAGCCGCAGTAATGGCCAAGGAAGTGTTGATGGAGTCCATCGACATCCACGAGCTGAAAAAGCGCGGCCCGCAGAACCGTATCGAAGAAATGCGCCTGGAGCTGTTCGAGAAGGTCAACCAACTGGGTATCGGCGCCCAGGGCCTGGGTGGCCTGACCACCGTGCTCGACGTGAAGATCATGGACTACCCGACCCACGCTGCTTCCCTGCCGGTGTGCATGATCCCCAACTGCGCCGCCACCCGTCACGCGCACTTCGTGCTCGACGGCTCGGGCCCGGCGTCGCTGGAGGCGCCACCGTTGGACTCCTACCCGGAAATCGTCTGGGAAGCCGGCCCATCGGCCCGTCGCGTCAACCTCGACACCCTCACCCCGGAAGAAGTGCAGAGCTGGAAGCCGGGCGAAACCGTACTGCTCAACGGCAAGATGCTTACCGGTCGCGACGCGGCGCACAAGCGCATGGTCGAGATGCTGAACAAGGGCGAAACCTTGCCGGTGGACCTCAAGGGCCGCTTTATCTACTACGTCGGCCCGGTTGATCCGGTGCGCGAAGAAGTGGTTGGCCCGGCGGGCCCGACCACCGCGACGCGGATGGACAAGTTCACCCGTCAGATCCTCGAGCAAACCGGCCTGTTGGGCATGATCGGCAAGTCCGAGCGCGGCCCGACCGCCATCGAAGCGATCAAGGACCACAAGGCCGTGTACCTGATGGCCGTGGGCGGCGCCGCTTACCTGGTGGCCCAGGCCATCAAGAAGTCGCGCGTGGTTGCCTTCGCCGAACTGGGTATGGAAGCCATCTACGAGTTCGACGTGAAAGACATGCCGGTCACCGTTGCAGTGGACAGCAAAGGTGAGTCCGTCCACATCACCGGTCCTGCCATCTGGCAGAAAAAGATCAGTGACAGCCTGGCGGTAGAAGTGCAGTAAGCACCTCATCCAAAAGAATAAAGGCGACTGCGGCCCCACGGCCCAGTCGCCTTTTTTATGCCTGAAGCAAGGGGGCTAGCTCCCACACAAGCTCCTTGGTCACAAGATATGAGCTGCCCATGCTATGGTGCTCGCCCCTTACCGTGCCTGTTCATCATCGTATGATCGTGATCCCTCGCCCCCTGCGCCTGACCTTCTATTCTCTGTTGATCATCGCCGGTGCGGTGCTGGCTGCCGCCTTGGCCACGCGCCATGCCGAACGCCAGGCCCTGGTGGACGACGCCGCCCGTGCCAATCAGCAGCTCGCGCTGTATGCCAACTCGCTGCATACCCTGATCGAACGCTACCGTGCCCTGCCCGCCGTACTGGCGCTGGATTCGGAGATGATCAGCGCCTTGAAGGGCCCGCTGGACGCCGCCACGCAAGACCGGCTCAACCGCAAGCTGGAGCGCATCAACGGCGCTGCGCAGTCTTCGACTCTGGAACTGATGAACCGCACCGGCCTGGCCGTGGCCGCGAGCAACTGGAACCTGCCCAGCAGTTATGTCGGCCACAACTACGCGTTCAGGCCGTATTTCAGCCAGACCTTGAGCCAGGGCACCGGGCGCTTTTATGCAGTGGGCGTGACCACGGGTATTCCGGGCTACTTTCTTTCCAGCGCGGTCGTGGATGAGCACGAGCAGTTCCTCGGCGCCATGGTGGTCAAGCTGGAGTTCCCCGAGCTGGAGCGCGAGTGGGCCCAGGGCAATGACCTACTGTTGGTCAGCGATGCGCGGGGCATCGTGTTTATCGCCAACCAGCCGGGCTGGCGTTATCGCAACCTGCGGCCGTTGTCCGAAAATGACCTGGCTGAACTCAAGGCCACCCGCCAATACGACAAGAAGCAACTGCAGCCGCTGGACACCCAGCCCCTGCAACGCTTTGACGAAAACAGCCACTTGATCCGCGTCAACGGCCCCGACGGCAACGCCAATTACATCTGGGAGTCGCTGCCGCTCAAGCGCGAAGGCTGGACCCTGCACCTGTTGCGCAAACCCCAGTTTGCCTTTGAAGACCAACGTAACGCGGGCCTTGCCGCTGCGGGTTCGTGGCTGGCATTGGTGTTCCTGGGGCTGTTCCTCAGCCAGCGCTGGCGCCTGGCCCGCTTGCGCCAGCGCAGCCGTGAAGAACTGGAGCAATTGGTCGAAGAACGCACCCAGGCGCTGCGCACCGCCCAGGATGGCCTGGTGCAGTCGGCCAAGCTGGCGGCATTGGGACAGATGTCGGCCGCCCTCGCCCATGAAATCAACCAGCCGCTGACCGCCCAGCGCATGCAACTGGCGACGCTGCGGCTGTTGCTCGACCATGGTCGCGTGGACGATGCCTACAGGGCTCTCACGCCATTGGATGACATGCTCACGCGTATGGCTGCGCTCACCGGCCACCTCAAGACGTTCGCGCGCAAGAGCCCCAGCGGTCTGCGCGAAAAGCTGGACCTGGCGACGGTGGTCGACCAATCCTTGCACCTGCTCGACGCGCGCCTGCGTGACGAAGCCATCGGCGTGGTGCTGGACCTCACTCGCCCGGCCTGGGTACGTGGCGACGCGATCCGCCTGGAACAAGTGCTGATCAACCTGCTGCGCAACGCCCTCGACGCCATGGCCGATAAACCGCGCAAGCGCCTGGAAATCCGCCTGCACGCCGATCAGCAGCTGTGGCAGTTGAGCGTCTGCGACAGCGGCGGCGGGATTGCCGAAGAACATTTGAGCAGCGTATTCGACCCGTTTTTCACCACCAAACCGGTGGGCGACGGGCTCGGCTTGGGGCTCGCGGTGTCCTACGCTATCGTGCATGAACTGGGCGGACGCCTGAGTGCCGCCAACCGTGGCGATGGCGCGATTTTCACCTTGACCCTGCCTATCGCCCTGGAGACGCCAGACCTATGTTGAACGCGGTGATTGTGGTAGATGACGAAGCCAGTATTCGCACGGCCGTCGAGCAATGGCTGAGCCTGTCGGGGTTTGACGTGCAGTTGTTCAGCCGCGCCGAAGAGTGCCTGGCGCAACTGCCCAAGGACTTTGCCGGGGTGATTCTGAGCGACGTGCGCATGCCGGGGCTCAGCGGCCTTGAACTGTTGGCCGAGGTGCAGCGCCGCGATGCCGATTTGCCGGTGATTTTGCTCACCGGCCATGGCGACGTGCCAATGGCCGTCGAAGCCATGCGCGACGGCGCCTATGACTTTCTGGAAAAACCCTTCAGCCCCGACGCCTTGCTCAACAGCCTGCGCCGGGCGTTGGACAAGCGCGGCCTGATCCTGGAAAACCGCCGCCTGCATCAACAGGCCGATCATCGCGTGCAGTTGGAGTCCAGCCTGCTGGGTGTGTCCAAGGGCCTTCAAAGCTTGCGCCGCCAAGTGCTGGACCTGGCGACGCTACCGGTCAACGTGTTGATTCGGGGTGAAACCGGCAGCGGCAAAGAGCTGGTTGCCCGCTGCCTGCATGATTTCGGCCCACGCGCCAAGAAGCCGTTTGTGGCGCTCAATTGCGCAGCGATCCCCGAGCAGTTGTTTGAAGCCGAGCTGTTCGGCCACGAAAGCGGCGCGTTCACCGGCGCCCAGGGCAAGCGTATCGGCAAGCTGGAATACGCCCACGGCGGCACCCTGTTCCTCGACGAAATCGAAAGCATGCCTCTGGCGCAACAGGTAAAACTATTGCGCGTGTTGCAAGAGCAGAAACTGGAGCGATTGGGTTCCAACCAGAGCATCAATGTCGACCTGCGCATCATCGCCGCCACCAAGCCGGACCTGCTCGAAGAAGCACGCGCCGGACGTTTTCGCGAGGACTTGGCTTATCGCCTGAACGTCGCCCAACTGCGCCTGCCACCGCTGCGCGAGCGTCGCGAAGACATTCCGCTGTTGTATGAGCATTTCGCCCAAAGCGCTGCCGAGCGTCTGGGCCGCCATCTTGAGCCACTGAGTGGGCCGCAGCTGAGTCGCCTGCTCAGCCATGACTGGCCGGGCAACGTGCGTGAACTGGCTAACGTCGCCGAGCGCCAGGTGCTGGGCCTTGGAGAACCTGAACCGGAAGGTATTGAGCCTGGGCAATCGCTGGCGGCGCAGCAGGAGGCTTTCGAGGCGCATTGTCTGAAAGCCGCGCTGACCCGGCATAAAGGCGATATCAAAGCGGTGCTGGCCGAGTTGCAACTGCCGCGTCGCACCTTTAATGAAAAGATGCAGCGGCATGGGTTGGCAAGGGAGATGTTTCTGTAGCGACCTTCTGATCGTCATCGGGGGCAAGCCCCCTCCCACATTTTGATTTGTGAATACATTCAAGTGTGGGAGGGGCGATGCGACAATTCGACTTGCTCCCGATGACGCCAGCAGCCATAAGCGGATTTCCGCTCACCACCCAAAAATCATCGGCAACTTTCCGCTCAAAAAAATCCTGTAACCCTTCTATTCCGGGCCTTCATCCACCTGGCACAGCTTCTGCTATAGCCCAAGTCAGGCAGTGCTCAAGCACGCTCCATAAAAACAACTAGATGAAGGTTCCTTCAATGGATAACTCCAACTCCCTGCCTCTGGGATCGGCGTCTGCGCCGGCAAAAGAACGCACCACCTCCAGCCGTATCAAGTCGATCTTCAGTGGATCGGTCGGCAACATGGTCGAGTGGTATGACTGGTACGTCTACGCCGCCTTCTCACTGTACTTCGCCAAGACCTTCTTCCCAGCCGGCTCTTCCACCGCACAGTTGATGAACACTGCCGCCATCTTTGCCGTGGGCTTCATCATGCGCCCCATCGGCGGCTGGTTGATGGGGCTCTATGCCGACTACAAAGGTCGCAAGGCCGCCTTGATGGCCTCGGTATTGCTGATGTGCTTCGGTTCGCTGCTGATCGCCCTGACACCGGGTTATGACACGATTGGTATCGGCGCGCCGATCCTGCTGGTGTTCGCACGCTTGCTGCAGGGCCTGTCGGTAGGCGGCGAGTACGGTACGTCAGCCACCTACCTGAGTGAGATGGCGACCAAGGAACGTCGTGGTTTTTTCTCCAGCTTCCAGTACGTGACGCTGATCTCCGGCCAGCTCATCGCCCTGGCAGTATTGATCGTGCTGCAACAGACACTGACCACCGAGCAGTTGTATGCCTGGGGCTGGCGTATCCCGTTCGCCATCGGCGCCCTGTGCGCAGTCGTTGCGCTGTTCCTGCGTCGCGGCATGGAAGAAACCGAATCGTTCACCAAAAAGGAAAAAGCCAAGGAAAGCGCCATGCGCACCTTGATGCGTCACCCCAAGGAAGTGATGACCGTCGTCGGCCTGACCATGGGTGGCACCCTGGCCTTCTACACCTACACCACCTACATGCAGAAATACCTGGTGAATACCGTCGGCATGAGCATCTCCGACTCCACCACCATTTCGGCGGCGACGCTGTTTCTGTTCATGTGCCTGCAACCCCTGGTTGGGGGGCTGTCGGACAAGGTCGGTCGCCGGCCGATCCTGATTGCCTTCGGCTTGCTCGGTACCCTGTTCACCGTGCCGATCCTCACCACGCTGCATACCATCCAAAGCTGGTGGGGCGCGTTCTTCCTGATCATGGCGGCGCTGATCATCGTCAGCGGCTATACCTCGATCAACGCTGTGGTGAAAGCAGAACTGTTCCCTACAGAAATCCGCGCACTGGGCGTAGGCCTGCCGTATGCATTGACCGTTTCGATCTTCGGCGGTACCGCTGAAGTCATCGCACTGTGGTTCAAAAACATCGGCATGGAGACGGGCTATTACTGGTACGTGACCGCGTGTATCGCGGTGTCGCTGGTGGTCTATGTGACCATGAAGGACACGCGTAAGCACTCGCGTATTACCACGGACTAAAAATCGGGGGAGCGGGCTTGCCCGCTCCCCTCTTTAGCCTTACGACAACTCTGCGGCCTCATTGCGCCCATAGCGCCGCTGCGCATACGACGCGCCAGCAATCATCACCACCAGCACCGCAGCCAATACCGCGGATGAACCGATGGTGCCGAAATCCAAGCCGCCTTTTTCATGGGGTTTGGTCAGGAAATCCCCCAAGGTCGCGCCAAACGGCCGTGTCAGTACAAACGCCACCCAGAACAACAATACCGACGAGATGCGGGTGAAGTACTTGAGTACCACCACCGCGGCGATGGTTGAGCCGATCAACAATGCGCCACCGGCGAAGCCCAGCCCCGAATCGTCCGCGAGGAAATCGCCCAATGCGGTGCCCAAGGTGTTGGAGAACAGGATCGCCATCCAGTAAAACAGCTCCCCTCGGAAGGTCTGCACCTTGTTCACGTTCAGCGAGTCACCACTGAGGTGCCACAGTGCAAAGATGATCATCAGGATCACGATCAGGATCATCGACCCGGTGGCGTAGCCCAGTCCCAGCGTGCGGTCCATGAAGTCGGACATTGTGGTACCCGCGGTGCTGGTAGACAAAATCACGATCCAGTACAGCACCGGGTTGTAGGTTTTCGACCAGAGTTGCGTCACCAGGGTCACCAGGAACACGCTGATGAGGATCATGGAGCTGATGGCGTAGCCAACATTCAAGGTCATCGACAGCAAGTCCCCGGCAGTTTCGCCCAAGGTAGTTGCGCAGATTTTCATGACCCAGAACGCCAGGGTGATCTGAGGAAGTTTGTTCATGCAGTGGATAGCTCCAAGGCTCAGTCTTATAGGGGGTATTGACCTTGGGCGCAGACTGAAGGGGAAACTGTGAAAAATAGGTGGCAGATGTATGAAAAATCCATGGGCACGATGGAAATTCACCGCCATGAATTGCACTATGATCGCCTCCCAAACCGCGTAGCAGGAACCCCGGCCATGCCTGACGACATCCACTATTACGAACCCGCCAACGGCCACGGCCTGCCCCATGACCCGTTCAATGCGATCGTCGGCCCACGCCCGATTGGCTGGATCTCCTCGCACGATCGCGAAGGCCGCCTGAACCTGGCGCCCTACAGCTTCTTCAATGCGTTCAACTACATTCCACCGATCATTGGGTTTTCCAGTGTCGGGCGTAAAGACAGCCTGAACAATATCGAACAGACTGGAGAATTCGTCTGGAACCTGGCCACCCGCCCGCTGGCCGAGCAGATGAACCAAAGCTGCGCGGCCGTATCGCCCGAGGTGAATGAATTCGAACTCTCCGGGCTGACGCCGGTGGCTTCGAAAATCGTTGGCGTACCACGGGTGGGCGAGAGCCCGGTGTCGTTCGAGTGCAAGGTGACGCAGATCATCCAACTGCAACGTGCCGACCAACAGTTGGTGCCAAGCTGGCTGGTGCTGGGCGAGGTGGTTGCGGTGCACATCGCCAAATGGTTGCTCAAGGATGGGATCTACGACACTGCTGCCGCCGAGCCGATTTTGCGCGGGGGTGGCCCGGCGGATTATTTCCAGCTGGGGCCTGAGGCCCTGTTCAAAATGCACAGACCAGGCGCCACCAAACCCTGACTGAAATGCAATCAAAACTGTGGGAGCTGGCTTGCCTGCGATAGCGGTGGGTCAGTTAACTCAGGAGTGACTGATACACCGCTATCGCAGGCAAGCCAGCTCCCACATTGGTTAGGTGTGCTGCCTCAGCGTTCAGCAGTCGCCCAGGTCAGTTGGCCTTCTGCATCCACATCGACCAGATGCTCGAGTTGCAACGTCGCCGCATCATCGGCATCGGACGCTGTCTTGAACGTCTGCCCATCAAGGATCTTGTGAAACCTGGGTGCGCCCATGCCATCCAGTGCTTTGACGGCGACGGCGGCGCTGTAGCCACCTTCGCCCGGTACTACGGCGGAAACGGCTTCGTGGTGGGCAAATTGTTTACGTGCCATGTTGCAGGTCCTGGCCAATGGAAAGTCGGCCATTCTAACCGTTAACCGGCCAGTTGCAGGTACTCGCCGTAGGCCTGTGCCGCCGATGCGTCGGTGAAGGTCTGGAAGTCCATGCTGCGCACGACCATGTCGTTCAGAAGCTCGGTGAAAATCATCAGGGCCGGAGAGTTGAAGTAGGCGCTCATGGCCTGCTCGCTGCTCCAGAACCCGGACACCAGCCAGACATCGGGATCGACCTGGGAGTGCTGCAACGAGAATTGCAGGCAACCCTGGGCCTGGCGACCTGGCTCGATCAAACTGCTCAAGCGTGCACCGAGTTCGGTGCTGCACCCGCTACGGGCGCGGATAAAGGCCATATGGCTCGCGGGAATGGGGGTGGACATGTTCGACTCTCCCGTTGAGAAGTGATGCTCGGCAAGCACAATGAGGGCGTGTTGCCACAGGATCAAAGATAACGGCGCGGGGGTGGGCGCGGTTAGTCAATTCCTGCAGGCTTATTGCACAATCCTGCGAGAAGCGTAGGAAGGACGTTCGGCCCCAGGATTTATTCCAGGCCCAGGCCTCATGTTTCAGGGTGATGACAGGCTGCGCACTTGCCTGATTCACGCTATCTCGCAGGATCAGGCAAGGATGCTGCAGAATCGACGTAACACTTTTTGAAAAGCCGCCGCTAAGCTGAGCCCATCAAAGCAGCGTGTAGAGGACGCCCCATGCCGTCGCCCGAATCCAGGTCCACTCCCCTCGATGCCGAGATGGAGAAACAACGCGCCGAGCTGGCCAGTATCGTGCACCGCCATACCTGGGAGGACGGCTCCTACGGCACGGCGATCACCTCGCTGTACCTGAACCGCCACAACGCACCCCGGGATTTCATGCCGGTGCTGGTGGAGCCCGCGCTGTGCATCCTTGCCAGTGGCAGCAAGGAAGTGCGCCTGGCCGACGAGATCTTTGCCTACGACCCGCTCAACTACCTGGTGTTCTCGGTGGCGATGCCGGTGGCCGGCCGCATCATCGACGCCACCGCCGAGGACCCGAACCTCTCGGTGCGCATCAATATCGACCCGGCGCAGCTCACCGCGCTGATCGCAGAGGCCGGGCCAATGGGCGTGCCCTCGCGCCCGACCTCACGAGGCATGTACGTCGACCGCATCGATCACGCACTGCTCGACGCGGTGCTGCGCCTGACCCGCTTGCTGGACACGCCTAAAGACATCGCGATGCTCGCGCCCTTGATCAACCGTGAAATTCTCTACCGCTTGCTGCGTGGCCCGCAGGGTTATCGCCTGTATGAAATCGCTGTGGCTAACAGCCAGAGCCATCGGGTGAGCCAGGCGATCACCTGGCTGAACGGTAACTACGAACAGCCGCTGCGTATCGACGACCTGGCCAAAGAGGTGAACCTGAGCGTCTCGACCCTGCACCATCGCTTCAAAGCGATCACCGCCATGAGCCCGCTGCAATACCAGAAGCAACTGCGCTTGCAGGAAGCCCGGCGGCTGATGATTGCCGAAGGGCTGGAGGCCTCGGCAGCGGGGTATCGGGTGGGGTATGAAAGCCCGTCCCAGTTCAGCCGGGAGTACAGCCGGTTGTTCGGTGCGCCGCCGCTGCGCGACCTGGCCCGGTTGCGCCAGAGCATCTGATGTACGCAGAGCAACATGTGGGAGCTGGCTTGCCTGCGATGGCGGTGTGTCAGTCACTAATGAGTCAACTGAACCACCGCTATCGCAGGCAAGCCAGCTCCCACATTTGATCTCAGGTGTTTGTTAGTCCAAGGTTCTTGGTAGTTGCAGGGTAACGCGCAGGCCGCCTTCACGCAGGTTCTGCAAACTCACTTCGCCCCCATGGCTGTGGGCAATATTGCGCGCAATCCCCAATCCCAATCCGTAACCCTGCTGCTGGCCGGCCAGGCGGAAGTGCGGCTCAAACACCTGCTCCAGTCGCTGCTGCGGCACACCGGGGCCCTCGTCATCCACATGCAGGATGAACTGCACGCCATCGTCCTCGATATGCAAATGCGCGTTCTGCCCGTACTTGAGCGCGTTGTCGATCAGGTTGCCGATGCAGCGCTTGAGCGCCAGCGGCTTGCCTGGGTAGGCTGACAGGGCCGCGCCATCAAGGGTCACTCGGCCATTGCCATGGGGTGCCAGGTACGGCTCCACCAGGCATTCGAGGACGTGGTTGAGGTCCACCGGCTGGATGTTTTCGTGGATGTCGGTATCTTTCACGCATTGCAGCGCGCCCTTGACCAGCAATTCCAGCTCATCCAGGTCACGGCCGAATTTGTTTTGCAGGTTCTCGTCTTCCAACAATTCCACACGCAGGCGCAGGCGGGTGATGGGCGTGCGCAGGTCATGGGAAATCGCGCTGAACAACTGGCTGCGCTCGGTCAGGTAACGGCTGATGCGTTCACGCATGGCATTGAATGCACGGCCCACTTCCACCACTTCACTGCCGCCGCCTTCAGCCACCGGCTCCACATCGGCGCCCAGGGACATGTCCCGCGCCGCTCGCGCCAGGCGCTTGAGTGGCCGGCTTTGCCAGTGCACCAGCAGGCCGATGAACAACAGCAGAAAACCGCTGGTGAGCACGATGAACCACACCTGCTGGGACGGCAGGCCTTGCTCTTCCAGGCTGGTGTAGGGCTCGGGCAATAGAGAGGCGATGTACAGCCATTCACCGGGTGCCAGTTGGATCTGGGTGACCAGCACCGGCGGGTTCACCGGTTCCAGGGTCAGCGCGTAATGGGCCCAGGAGCGCGGCAGTTCGTCGAGCTTCAGGCCGGCATTGAAGATGCGCAGGTCTTCGGCGCTGACGAACTCTACCGAGATATGCACGTCGGCACCCAGGGTCTGGCGCAGCACTTCGTCCACCGCCACCAGCACCGCTTGCTTGCGCGGGGTTTCGGGCAGTATTTGCATGTCCAGCGGGCGATCATTGAGGGTCACCACAAAACGCGTGCCGCCCATGCTGCGCAATTGGTCCAGCACTAACGGGCGATAGGCCACCGGCAGCGACCGGAAGTAACTCACGCTGGCGGTCATTGAGTGCGCCAGACTACGGGCGCTGGTCACCAGGCCCTCAAGCTGGGTGGCGCGCAGTTGCGACACCCAGATCACGCTGGACAGCGCTTGGGCAAACAGCACCGCCAGCAAGGTCAACAGTAACATGCGCCCCAGCAGCGAGCGGGGTACCGGGAAGCGGCGGCGACGTTCGTTCAGCGGTTCAGTGGGCATTGCCGGCAACCACGCTGGCTGCCAGTTGATAGCCGCTGCCACGCACGGTGCGGATCAGCCGCGGAGGTTTCTCGGTGTCGCGCAGGCGCTGGCGCAAGCGGCTGACGGCCATGTCGACGATACGGTCCAAGGGCATCAGGTCGCGGCCACGGGTGGCGTTGCCGATGGTGTCGCGGTCGAGGATCTGTTGCGGGTGGTCGAGAAACAACTTGAGCAAGGCGAAGTCGGCACCGGAGAGGATCACCTCTTCACCATCCACATGAAACAAGCGGTGGCTGATCATATCCAGGCGCCATTCATCGAACACCCACACATCACCGCCGCTGCTGCGCTCCTGGCCGAATTGGCAGCGGCGCAGCAGTGCCTTGATGCGCGCCTGCAACTCGCGGGGGCTGAATGGTTTGCCGATATA
Organism: Pseudomonas sp. PA-7-1E; assembly: GCF_021605325.1. Classification (NCBI taxonomy): domain Bacteria; kingdom Pseudomonadati; phylum Pseudomonadota; class Gammaproteobacteria; order Pseudomonadales; family Pseudomonadaceae; genus Pseudomonas; species Pseudomonas sp. PA-7-1E. Next base: position 242,323 of record NZ_WKFA01000001.1, on the reverse strand, counting down.
GTCATCGGCGCCCAGCTCCAGGCCGATCACGCGGTCGGCTTCGTCGGAACTGGCGGTGAGCATGATGATCGGCACCTGCGCCTGACGCGGGTGCTGGCGGATCCAGCGGCACAGGCTGAAGCCGTCTTCGTCTGGCAACATGACATCGAGGATGACCAGGTCGCACGGCGCCTCGTTCATCGCCTGGCGGAACCCCGCGCCGTCGGACACGCCACGGACCTGGAAGCCGGCGCGACTGAGGTAGGTTTGCAGCAATTCGCGGATTTCCTGGTCGTCGTCGACGAGGAGAATGGATTTACTGATTACGCTCACGGGGCCTCCTTGTTGTTATGGCCTGGCTTAAATCATCGGGTGCGCTTTAGGCCGTCATCGCAGGCAAGCCAGCTTCCACACTTGGAATGCATTCCAGACTGTGGGAGCTGGCTTGCCTGCGATGGCGCCATTATGACCTATGCAAAGGCTTGCTCAAGCGCTACACCCGCCCCGGTCAGCCCCGAATACGGCGCTGTCACCAGCCACACCGGAATACCTTTGAAGTAGTCGCTCATGCAGCCTTTGTCGCGAAAACTCTGGGCAAAGCCACTGTTGATAAAGAAGTCGGCAAACCTCGGTATCACCCCACCCACGATGTATACGCCACCGCGCCCACCGGTGGTCAAGACGTTATTGCCCGCCACTCGGCCCAGCCAGATGCTGAACTGGTCCAATACTTCCATGGCCACCGGATCGCCGGCCAGGCCCGCCGCCGTGATGGCTTCGGGGGTGTCGAGCACCGGCTCGTGCCCATCCACCGCACAAATCGCCCGGTACAGGCGTGGCAGGCCGCCACCGCTCAACGCGGTTTCGGCGCTGACATGCCCGATCTCGCTGTAGATGTGTTGCCACAGCTGGGTTTCCCGTGGGCTGCTCAGGGGCAGGTCGACATGCCCACCCTCCCCCGGCAATGCTGCCCAACGGCCTGCGCCGAGGTCCAACAAGGTGCCGACACCAAGACCCGTACCCGGGCCGATCACCACGGCCGGGCGCAAGGGCTCCGGCGTGCCTTCGCAGACCACGCGGAATTCGTCGGGCTTGAGTCGGGTCATGCCCAGGGCCATGGCCGAGAAGTCGTTGACCAGCAACAGTTCATCCACCTGCAGGGCCTGGCAAAACGCGGTTTTGCTCAGGCGCCAGTGGTTGTTGGTGAACTTGAATTCATCGCCGCTCACCGGCCCGGCCACCGACAGGCACACCGCACCGATGTCCCCGATTTGCAGGCCTTCTTCTTTGAGATAGACCTTGATCGCCTCTTCAGGGCTGCCGTGATCCGCCGTGGCATGCACGCGGATCGAATGCAGTTCCTGATCCCGCCATAACGCAAAACGGGCGTTAGTCCCCCCGATGTCACCGACCAGCGCAAGCTTCACTTAAGCGTCTCCAAGGCAGAGGTAAAGGCGCTGGCGCCCTGCTCTGCGGAGCTTGCGGCCAAGCGCATGAATGCAAACAACTCGCGACCGGCCCCCACGTTATTGCCCAACAGGCCCGTGGCAGGCGTGCGCGCTGCAAATACTTCGGCGTCCACCTTAAGCTCCAGGGTGCCGGTAACGCCATCCACACGGATGATATCGCCATCCTGGACCCGCGCCAGCGGCCCGCCGCTCTGGGCTTCGGGGTTGACGTGGATCGCGGCAGGGATCTTACCCGACGCGCCGGACATTCGCCCATCTGTCACCAGCGCCACTTTGAAACCACGGTCCTGCAACACGCCCAGGAACGGGGTCATCTTGTGCAGTTCCGGCATGCCGTTGGAGCGCGGCCCCTGGAAGCGCATCACCGCGACAAAGTCTTTTTCCAACAGGCCAGCCTTGAAGGCATCGGCCAGGTCCTGCTGGTCCTGGAACACCACCGCGGGCGCTTCGACAACCTGATGCTCCGGCGCTACCGCCGAAACCTTCATCACGCCACGGCCAAGGTTGCCTTCCATCACACGCAAGCCGCCTTCCGGCGAGAACGCACGGGCCACCGGGCGCAGGATGGTTTCGTCGAGGCTTTCGATCGGGCCGTCGCGCCAGACCAGTTCGCCATCCACCAGGAAAGGTTCCTGGATATAGCGGCTCAGGCCCTTGCCGGCCACGGTGTTGACGTCTTCGTGGAGCAGGCCGGCTTCCAGCAGTTCGCGGATCAGGAACGACATACCGCCCGCCGCCTGGAAGTGGTTGATGTCAGCCTTGCCATTTGGATACACGTGGGACAGGGTCGGCACCACCTCGGAGAGGTCGGCCATGTCCTGCCAGGTCAGGATGATGCCTGCCGACATGGCAATGGCCGGCATGTGCAGGGTGTGGTTGGTGGAGCCGCCAGTGGCGTTGAGCGCAACGATGGAGTTGACGATGGACTTCTCGTCGACAATCTCGCCAATCGGCGTGAAGTTGCCATTGGCCTTGGTCAAACGCGTGACCTGGTGCGCAGCTTCACGGGTCAACGCATCCCGCAGCGGCGTGTACGGGTTGACGAACGAAGCGCCGGGCAAGTGCAGGCCCATGACTTCCATCAGCAACTGGTTGGTGTTGGCGGTGCCGTAGAAGGTGCAGGTACCAGGGCTGTGGTAGGACTTCATCTCCGATTCCAGCAGTTCTTCGCGGCTGGCCTTGCCTTCGGCATAGCGCTGGCGCACATCGGCCTTCTGCTTGTTGGAGATACCCGACGGCATCGGCCCGCCCGGCACGAAGATCATCGGCAGGTGGCCGTAGCGCAGTGCGCCCATCATCAGGCCAGGGACGATCTTGTCGCAGATGCCCAGCATCAGCGCGGCGTCGAACATGTTGTGGGACAGCGCTACCGCCGTGGACATGGCAATGACTTCACGGCTGAGCAGGCTCAGCTCCATGCCTGGCTCGCCCTGGGTCACGCCGTCGCACATGGCGGGGGTCCCGCCGGCGAACTGACCGACCGAGCCGACTTCGCGCAGAGCCTTTTTGATTTGTTCGGGGAAATGCTCGTAGGGCTGATGCGCCGAGAGCATGTCGTTATAAGAAGAAACAATTGCCACGTTGGCGGCATTCATCATGCGCAGGCTGTTTTTGTCTTCGGTGCCGCAACCGGCCACGCCGTGGGCGAAGTTGGCGCATTGCAGCTTGCCGCGCATCGGACCGTCGCTGGCTGCGCCGCGAATGAGCGCAAGGTAAGCCTCGCGGGTGGCGCGGCTGCGGGCGATAAGCCGTTCGGTGACCTCAAGAACGCGGGGATGCATGTATAGAACTCCAGGCTAACGGATGTGGCGACCTGAGTGTCTATGCTGATCAAACGCCCACGGCTCATGGGATGGCAGGGGGTCGTTTGGATCATCGGACCAGTTGATTCAGGTCACTCGTTGTAGATTGAACAAAATATTGCCACTAAAAAGGCTTGTTTTCTATTTTTATGCGAATAATCTTGTAATTCTTACAACAAATCGACGACAGGCACCTTCCAATGACTCTTCGTATCGCAATCAATGGTTTTGGCCGTATCGGCCGTAATGTCCTGCGCGCACTGTATACCCAAGGCTATCGCCAGGATCTGCAGATCGTCGCCATCAACGATTTGGGCGACAGCTCGATCAATGCTCACCTGCTCAAGTACGACACCGTACACGGCACTTTCGACGCAGAGGTTGCCCACGATCAGGAAAGCCTGACCGTCAATGGTGACCGGATTGCCGTGAGTGCCATTCGCAACCCCGCCGACCTGCCGTGGGCTGCGCACAAGATTGACGTGGTGTTCGAATGCACCGGTCTGTTCACCGACCGTGACAAGGCTGCCGCCCATATTAGCGCCGGCGCGCGCAAGGTGATCATTTCGGCCCCGGCCAAAGGCGCGGATGCCACTGTGGTTTATGGCGTAAACCATGACATCTTGCGTCAATCCCACCAGATCATTTCCAACGCATCGTGCACCACCAACTGCCTGGCGCCGGTGGCCCAGGTGCTGCACCGCGAGCTGGGTATCGAAAGCGGCCTGATGACCACCATTCACGCCTACACCAACGACCAGAACCTTACCGACGTGTACCACACCGACCCGTACCGCGCGCGTTCGGCCACCCAGAACATGATCCCGAGCAAGACCGGCGCCGCTGAAGCGGTGGGCCTGGTGCTGCCGGAACTGGCAGGCAAGCTGACTGGCATGGCGGTGCGTGTGCCGGTGATCAACGTGTCGCTGGTAGACCTCACCGTGCAGTTGAAGAAAGAAGCCACGGCCGATGAAGTCAACGCCCTGCTCAAACACGCCAGCCAGCATTCGAAGATCCTCGGCTACAACACCCTGCCGCTGGTTTCCAGTGACTTCAACCATAACCCGCTGTCGTCGATCTTCGATGCCAATCACACCAAGGTCAGTGGCAAATTGCTCAAAGTATTGGCGTGGTATGACAACGAGTGGGGCTTCTCCAACCGCATGCTGGATAACTGCCTGGCGTTGTGCAACGCCGAGTAACTCCACAAGATCGACCAGATCGTTCCCACGCTCTGCGTGGGAATGCCACCCTGGACGCTCCGCGTCCTGCTCTTAAAGTTGTGACGCGGAGCGTCACAGGATGTGTTCCCACGCAGAGCATGGGAACGAGCGGCACAATCTCCAAGGCATCTCAAAGTGCCACTTGCCATTTCAGTTGATGATAAGCATTATCATTAACTGCAAATCGGTCTGGTATCACTGTGAGCCAATCTCGCTTCAACCACGTCTTCCTCACCCAACGGGTGATCCTGCTACGAACTCTGCAACGCATGGTGCATAACCACAGCACCGCCGAGGACCTGTTGCAGGAAACCTACCTGCGCGTGACTCGGGCCCTCAGCGAGCGGCCAATCGACCACCTTGAACCCTTTGTCTACCAGACGGCGCGCAACCTGGCGCTGGATCACTTGCGTTCGCGCAGGATTCAGGCGCGTACCCTGCAGGAGGATGTCCCGCTGGATGTCCTGCAAAGCGTCGCCGCGCCGGCCAGCACGCCTGAGGAAGCTACCCAGGCCGAGCAGCTACTGGAGCACCTGAGTGTCAGCCTCGGCCAGTTGAGCGCCCGCCAGCAGCGGATTTTCATCCTCAGCCGTCTGCACGGTTGCAGCTATCAGGAAATTGCCGATCAGTTGGGTGTGTCCTTGAGCACGGTGCAAAAGGAACTCAAATTGATCATGGCTATCTGTGTGGGTGTGGCCGAACGGCTGGATCAGCCTTAAGCTTCACCCGACAGAGGTGTCGATCCAAGCTGTAGGAAAAATGAATAGAACGTGGCGAAGACCCGAGGAACACCGTGACGGACCCGAATAAACTGCGCCCCCATGCGTTGGCTCATGAGGTGTTGCAAGACGCGGCCATGGACCAAGCCCTCGATTGGCTGATCGCCTTGCAGTGCCCGCAACCTGGGCAGCAGGCCGCGTTCGACGCCTGGCTGGCCCAGGACCCGGCGCATGTCCACGCCTTCAGCAAGGCCCAGGCCGCCTGGGGTGACGCGCCGGTACACAGCGCCGCCGTGGCCCTCGCCGCACCGCGCAAGCCCAGCGGCTGGCGCCGGATCAGACCGCACTGGAAACCCCTGGCCACCGCCGCCGTGTTACTGGTCGGCCTGTTCAGTTTCAGCAACCTGCCGGTGCGTTTGCAGGCCGACCATCTGACGGTGGTCGGCGAGCGCCAGCGCCTGCAACTGGACGATGGCTCCAAGGTACTGTTGAACACCAACTCGGCATTTTCCAGCACCATCAACCACCACCAGCGCATTGCCCGCCTGTACCAGGGCGAAGCGTTCTTTGAAATAGCGCCCACCCGTGGCCTGCCCCTGGAAATAGACGCCGGCCCGGTGCGCGCCAGCGTGCGTGACACCGCCTTTGCCGTGCGCTACCTCAATGGCGAAGCCCAGGTTCAAGTGCAGCGCGGCGATGTCGACCTGAGCAACACTTTCGACGATGCCCGCGTGCGCCTGAGCGCCGGTGAAAGCATTCGCATCGGCCCCAAGGGTTTCGGCCAACCGGCCAAGCTCGACCCCAGCAAAGACCTGGCCTGGGTCCAGGGCCGGCTGGTATTCGAAAACTGCCCGCTGAGCGAAGTGCTGGCTGAGCTGCGCCGCTATTACCCCGGCTGGATCGTCAACAACAACGAGCAGTTGGCCAGCGTCGCCGTCACCGGCAACTACCGCCTCGACCAGCCTCTGGACGTGGTGCGCTCCCTGGCCCACATCACCTCGGCCAAGCTGTCGGAGTACCCGGCGCTGGTGATCCTGAACTAAATGAGAATTATTTTTACTCGATGTTAACCGGCGATACGTCTCGTTATAGCCAATGCAACTGATTCCTATTTGGTTCGGTTCGCAACTATAAGATTCGTATCCCGGAGCGCTCTCGATGTCCTCTCGTTTCAACCGCCGGTCTGCTTCGCCCGTTTTGTCCTTGCTGACCGCCGCGATCTTGCTGGCTGGTGCGCCCGTCATGAGCGCCACCGCCGCGGAACCTGCCGCTCGCAGCCACGCCAATTACACGTTCAGCATCGAACAGCAGCCATTGGTGTCGGCACTCAACGCTTTCACCGCAGTGACCGGCTGGCAAGTGGGCCTGCCGGCCGAACTGGGCCAGGGCGTGTCGTCCCCTGGCGTGCGCGGCCCGCTGCCAGCGGAAAAAGCCCTGGACCGGCTGTTGGTGGGGACCAACCTGAGCTATCGCAAACTGGGCACCAACAACATCGTGCTGGAAAAACGTAGCGCCGGCAGCGCCCTCGCCCTGCAACAGGTGACCATCAGCGCCACTCGCAATGAACAGGATGTGAACAGCGTACCGAGCACCGTCAGCGTGCACGACCGCGCAGAACTGAACCGCCAGAACGTCAACAACATCCGTGAACTGGTGCGCTACGAACCCGGCGTCTCCGTCGGCGGCGCCGGTACGCGCTCGGGTAACGCGGGCTACAACATTCGTGGCATCGACGGCGACCGCGTCCTCACCCAGGTGGATGGCGTCGAAGTGCCGGACAATTTCTTCAACGGCCCTTACGCCAAGACCCGCCGCAATTACGTCGACCCGGAAATCGTCAAGCGCGTGGAGATCTTGCGCGGCCCGGCCTCGGCCCTGTACGGCAGCAGCGCCATCGGCGGCGCGGTGAGTTATTTCACCCTCGACCCGGATGACATCATCAAGCCAGGCCAGGACGTCGGTGCCCGCCTGAAGACCGGCTACAGCTCCGCCGACGAGAGCTGGCTGACCTCCGGCACCTTCGCCGGGCGTGTGCAGGACTTCGATGGTTTGCTGCACCTGAGCCAGCGCAATGGCCACGAAACCGAATCCTACGATGGCAACAACGCCACCGGCCTGGCCCGTACCGGCGCCAACCCGGAAGATGCGCGCACCACCAACGTGCTGGCCAAGCTGGGCTGGAACTATGGCGATGACAACCGCCTGGGCCTGACCTACGAGAAGTTCAAGGATGACCGCGACGTCAATCTGAAAAACGCAGTGGGCGGTCCGTTCATCGGTGGCCGGGGCATGAACCTGTACCGCGATCGTCGCGGTAACGACACCATTACCCGCGAGCGCTTCGGCCTGGAAAACACCTTTGCCCTGGAGTCGCCGATTGCCGACCGCATCAAGACCAGCCTCAACTACCAGATCGCCAAGACCGACCAGACCACCGCCGAAATCTACCAGGCCGGCCGTCGCGTCCTGCGTACCCGCGACACCCTTTACGAAGAGAAGCAGTGGGTCTTCGACGCGCAACTGGACAAGGCCTTCAGCCTCGGCGAAACCGACCACCAGGTGACCTACGGCACCACCCTCAAGCAGCAGAAAGTCACCGGTTCACGCGAAGGCTCGGCCTCGTGCCTGGCCATCGGCGCCGGCTGCACCGCCATCGGCGCGCCAAGCCCGCAAGCGAGCGACAGCGTGAAGAAGGCCAGCGACTTCCCCGACCCAACCATCAACACCTACTCGCTGTTCGCCCAGGACCAGATCACCTGGGACAAATGGACCTTCCTGCCCGCCGTGCGTTATGACTACACCCGGCTCAAGCCCAAGCTGACCCAGGAATTCCTCAACACCGTCAACCCGACCGGCGCCTATGCCGTCGATGGCAAAGACAAGACCTGGAACCGCGTAACACCCAAGTTCGGCCTCACCTATGCCCTGACCGACAACTACACCTGGTTCGGTCAATACGCCGAGGGCTTCCGTACGCCGTCTGCCAAAGCGCTGTACGGTCGCTTCGAAAACCTCAACCTGGGCTACACCGTCGAACCCAACCCCGACCTCAAGCCAGAAACCAGCAAAGGCATCGAAACCGGGATTCGCGGCAAATTCGACGAAGGCTCCTTCGATATTGCGGTGTACTACAACAAGTACCGTGACTTTATCGACGAAGACAACGCCGTGGTCGGCGGCACCGTGGAGCAATTCAAGGCGGTCAACATCAAGCGCGCCACCGTCAAGGGCGTGGAAGCCAAGGGCCGCCTGAACCTGGATACCTTCGGCGCGCCGAAGGGCCTGTATACCCAAGGCTCGGTTGCCTACACCTACGGTCGCAACGACGACAATGGCGAGCCGTTGAACAGCGTCAACCCGCTCAAGGGCGTGTTTGGCCTGGGCTACGACCAGGACAACTACGGTGGCCTGGTGAGCTGGACCTTGGTGAAAAAACAGGACCGCGTCGACAGCACCACCTTCCACGCGCCCGACGGCGGCACCGACGGCCCGTTCAAGACCCCGGGCTTCGGCATCCTCGACCTGACCGCTTATTACAAGGTGAGCAAAGACGTGACCGTCAACGGTGGCCTCTACAACCTCACCGACAAGAAGTACTGGAACTGGGATGACGTGCGCAGCTACGACAGCGTCGGCGAAGCCGGTGTGACCGGCCCGGCCAACCTCGACCGCCTGACCCAGCCCGGTCGCAACTTTGCGATCAACGTGATCTGGGACATCTGACCCTTCCGCCTCACCTCGCCGCCATTGCATCCGCGGCGAGGTGAGGATTTTTTACTGTGCCGCGTCTTCTTGTTCGTCTAGTTGATAACAGCTCTCTTCAGGGCGCCCAGGCGCTTCTCTTCTCAAGGATTTTTTTCATGACCACTTCTTCCACCGCAGAACGTCCAAGCCTGCGCTCCCAACGCCTGAACCAGATCACCAACGAGCCGCACACCAAGCTCGACGCATTGGTGAAGGCTCACGCGCCGTTCGAAACCCAAGCCAACTTCGCCCGCTTCGTAGTGGCCCAGTACCTGTTCCAATCGGAACTGGTGGCCTTGTACAACGATGCCGAACTGAACCAGATCATCCCTGACCTGGCCGCCCGCTGCCGCGCCGAAGCCGCCAAGCTCGACCTGGCAGACCTGGACACCGAAACCCCGGCCCCGGTTGCCGGCGCGGTGAACAACCCCAGCAAAGCCGAAGCTTTGGGCTGGCTGTTCGTCTCCGAAGGCTCCAAGCTGGGCGCTGCGTTCCTGATCAAGCGCGCCGTGGGCCTGGGCCTGAGCGAGACCTTCGGTGCCCGCCACCTGGGCGAGCCGGCCGGTGGTCGCGCCGAAGGCTGGAAAAGCTTCACCCGCACCCTCGACGGCCTGGCATTCAGTGCCGAAGAAGAAGCTGCCGTGGAAAAAGGCGCGATTGATGCGTTTGTGCGCTTCACCGTGTTGCTGGAACAGGCGTACGCTAGCGCCCCAGAACTGGCGTAAGTGTTCTGGTAGACAGCGGTTCAATGTGGGAGCTGGCTTGCCTGCGATGGCGGTGGGTCAGCGCCAGATGTTTAACCTGATACACCGCAATCACAGGCAAGCCAGCTCCCACACTTGGGTGCATTTCATGGCTGATAATGTGTAAACCTTCCCACCAGAAAACTGCAGCATGACCGGCAAACCCCAATCCTCCTCCAAAATCGCCCAAGTCCTCTTTGGCCTGCTGGCCTACGTCAGCCTGGGGATCGGCTTGGTTGCGATTGTGATACCGGGGTTGCCCACCACCGAATTCATCCTGCTCGCCGCCTGGGCCGCCACCAAAAGCTCGCCGCGCCTCAGCGCCTGGCTGGAAAACCACCGCCTGTTCGGGCCGATCCTGTCCAACTGGCGCAATGGCAAGATCATCGCCCGCCGCGCCAAGGTCAGCGCCACCGTGAGCATGTTGCTGTGCGCCGTGCTGATGCTGGTGATGCTCGATCACGGCTGGCCGGTGTACCTGGCAATTGCCGGAATGAGCCTGGGCAACCTGTGGATCTGGTCCCGCCCCGAGCAGCTCGCACGCCCCGTATAACGGCCGGTGTAGGCATTTTCCTACCGCTCATCGCCTATTGCTCATGAATTGATTTGTGACGCCGATGTTTCAGGTACGGCGCCGAATGGACTTGGCTCTTCTGCGTGCATTCCAACAAGTCCATTCGTGAGTGAACCTATGTTCGACACCCTCTCCATCCGCTTGAAAATCGTGTTGCTGTCCGGCCTGTGTCTGCTGGGTGTGATTGCACTGGTGGTCGGCATCAATATCTACAACACCAACCAGAACGATCGGCTGGTCAGTGATTCAAGCTCACGAATGCTCACCGCCAGCGTGGAGCAGTTGCTGCAATCCAAAGCGGCCGAACAGGCCGGCCACTTGCAGCAGACCTTCGGCGAAAACCTGCTGGTGGTCACAGCCCTGGCCGACCAGATCAAAGACCTGCGTCAGTTGGGCATCCAGCGTTCCCTTGAAGCCGGGGCTCTGCGTGAAGAGCTCAACCGCAGCGTCAAAACCGCGTTCGAGCGCAACACCAAGGTGCTGGGCATCTGGTTATCGTTCGAACCCAACGGGCTGGATGGCAAGGACAGCGAATTCATCGACGACAAGGCACGCGTCTCCAACGAAAAAGGCCGGTTTTCCAGCTACTGGAGCCGGGCTGGCGGCGAAAGCCTGAATACCGTCATGGTCGAAGATGACCTGACCAAGACCACCCTCAACCTCAGCGGTACGCCCTACAACATCTGGTACACCTGCCCACGGGACACGCGCAGCACTTGCCTGCTGGACCCGTACGAAGACACCGTGGCCGACAAACCGGTACTGATGACTACCATTTCCCTGCCGCTGATCGTCGACGGCAAAGTCATCGGTGTCGTCGGCGTGGACATCGCCCTCACCGCCCTGCAAGCGACCACCGATGCTGCGCAGAAAGACCTGTTCAACGGTGCCGCCCACCTGGAGATTCTGTCCAGCACCGGCCTGATCGCCGCCTACAGCGGTGAACCAGCCAAAGTCGGCAAGAACCTGATCGACAGCCTCGGCGCCGAAGGCAAAGAGATCGTGCAACTACTGGCCAATGACCGGCCTGTTATCCGTGAACAGGACGACACCATTCGTGCCGTGTACCCGCTCAAGCCGATTGCCGGTGCCAAATCCTGGGGCGTGGTGATCAAGCTGCCCAAAGCGGTGATGCTGGCCGACAACGAAAAACTGCAAGCCGTACTCGACGAGGCCCAGGCAACGGGCACGCTCAAAGCCCTGCTGGTGGCCGCCGCCGCTGGCCTGCTGGGCTTGCTGTTGATCTGGCTGACCGCTACTGGCGTGACCCGCCCTATCAATAGCGTGGCCGCCATGCTCAAGGACATCGCCAGCGGTGACGGCGACCTCACCCAACGCCTGGCCTATGCCAAGAAAGACGAGCTGGGCGAGCTGGTGAACTGGTTCAACCGCTTCCTCGACAAACTGCAGCCGACCATTGCGCAGATCAAGCAAAGCATTACCGAAGCCCGCGGGACGGCCGATCAGTCGTCCGCCATTGCGCGCCAGACCAGCGAAGGCATGCAGGTGCAGTTCCGTGAAATCGACCAGGTCGCCACCGCGTCGAACGAAATGAGCGCCACCGCCCACGACGTGGCCAACAGCGCCTCCAATGCCGCCAGCGCGGCACGCGGTGCCGACCAGTCGGCCCGCGAAGGCATGTCGATCATCGAGCAGAGCACCCGCGATATCACCACCCTGGCCGACGAAGTCAGCAAAGCCGTGGGCGAAGTCGAAGCCCTGGCGGTCAACAGCGAGCAAATCGGTTCAGTGCTGGAGGTGATCCGCAGCATTGCCGAACAGACCAACCTGCTGGCGTTGAATGCGGCGATTGAAGCGGCACGCGCCGGAGAAAGCGGACGTGGTTTTGCGGTGGTGGCCGACGAGGTGCGCAATCTGGCCAAACGCACCCAGGACTCGGTGGAAGAAATCCGCCTGGTGATCGAGCGTATCCAGAGCGGCACTCGTGGCGTAGTGGCGACCATGCACTCCAGCCAGCACCAGGCGCAGAGCAATGCCGGGCAGATCCATCAAGCCGTGCAAGCCCTGGGCAAGATCAGCGACGCGGTCACGGTGATCAGCGACATGAACCTGCAAATCGCCAGCGCGGCCGAACAGCAGAGCGCGGTGGCCGAAGAGGTCAACCGCAACGTCTCGGCGATTCGCACCGTGACCGAAACCCTGACCGGCCAGGCTACCGAGTCGGCGGCGATCAGTAGCCAGCTCAATGCGCTGGCCAGCCAGCAGATGAAGTTGATGGATCAGTTTAGGGTCTGACTCGGTTCTGAAACATTGCCCCCTGTAGGAGCGAGCTTGCTCGCGAAAAACGTCAACGATAACGCGTGCTTCCTGAATAAACGCGGCGCCTTTGAGTTCTTCGCGAGCAAGCTCGCTCCTACATATAGAGCAGGGCAGTGGTGAATTACCGGCCGGGCCAGGCCTGGACGAACGGCGTCAGGTCTTCCTTCGGCGCCGTACGCGGTGGGTTCTGCGGCGTGCCCAGGTAGAGAAAGCCAATCACTTCTTCATTCGCCGCCAACCCCAGGCCTTTAGCGACATGGGCTGAGTAGGACAATTCGCCGGTACGCCACACCGCACCAATACCCTGGGCATACGCCGCCAGCAGAATGCCGTGGGCCGCACAGGCGGCGGCCAGCAACTGCTCGGACTTGGGCACTTTGAAATGCTCTTGCACACGTGCAATCACCACCACCACCAGCGGCGCACGCAGCGGGCCGTTCTGGGCCTTGTCGATGGCGGCTTGCGGTGCGTCGGCGTCTTGCAGACGAGCGGCTTCGGCCAACAGCGTGCCCATCTGTTCACGGGCTGCGCCTTCCACGGTGAGGAAACGCCACGGGCGCAGTTGACCGTGATCGGGCGCGCGCATGGCGGCGGCGAACAGCAGGTCGCGCTGCTCCTGGGTCGGTGCCGGGTCGAGCAAACGGGGCACGGAAACACGGTTGAGCAAAGCGTCGAGAGCCTGCATTGGCCACCTCCATAAAAAAATGTGCAGCCATTCTAGCGGGAAAAAATCGGGATGCCACCAAACGATAATTGCTCTTATTCAATCTGCCCTGCCCTGTTAGACTTTGCGCCTTAATTTTCTGCCCTCGTCCAGGAATCTCGATGTTCCGTGCGCTTTTGTACCTGCCTGCAGCGTTGATGGCTTTAAGCCTGACTGCTTGCGATGACGCCCCTCGCTTCACGAAAGCAGAGCCGGGTGAATCGCGGGCCGGTGGCGCGGCGACGGTAAACAAGCGCGACCAGAACGCCTTTTCCTTGCCCTCGGCCAACCTGGCGCCGACGCGGCGCCTGGACTTCAGCGTCGGCAACAGTTTCTTTCGCAACCCGTGGGTGATTGCGCCGTCCACCACCACGGCGCGCGATGGCCTGGGCCCACTGTTCAATACCAACGCCTGCCAGAACTGCCATATCAAGGATGGCCGTGGCCACCCGCCGCTGCCCGACGCGCCCAATGCCGTATCGATGCTGGTGCGCCTGTCCATCCATCCCTCTATTACAGAGCAGCCCGCCTACGCCAAGCTCATCGAACAGATCGGCGTGGTACCCGAGCCGGTCTACGGCGGGCAACTCCAGGACATGGCGGTGCCTGGCGTTGCGCCGGAAGGCAAGGTGCGGGTCGACTACACACCGGTCAACGTCAGGTTCAAGGACGGCACGCTCGTTGAATTACGCAAGCCCGACCTGCAGATCACCCAACTCGGCTACGGCCCGATGCACCCCGACACACGCTTCTCGGCGCGTATCGCCCCGCCGATGATCGGCCTGGGCCTGCTCGAAGCGATCAGCGATGCCGATATCCTGCGCAACACCGACCCCAAGACCGCCGACAAAGAGGCCATCCTGGGCCGCGCCAATTGGGTCTGGGATGACGCTCAGGCCAAAACTGTCCTCGGGCGTTTTGGCTGGAAAGCCGGGCAGCCCAACCTCAATCAACAAAACGTTCACGCGTTTTCTGGTGATATGGGCCTCACCACGTCCCTGAGACCCTTCGATGACTGCACCGACGCCCAAGTGGCCTGCAAACAGGCGCCCAACGGCAATGGCCCGCAGGGTGAACCGGAAGTCAGCGATAACATCCTGCGCCTGGTGCTGTTCTACACCCGCAACCTCGCGGTGCCCGCACGTCGGGACGTTGACACGCCGCAAGTGCTGGCCGGCAAGAACCTGTTCTACCAGGCCGGTTGCCAGGGCTGTCACAAGCCCAGCTTCACCACCACCGCCAATGCCGCCGAACCTGAACTGGCCAACCAGTTGATCCGCCCTTACAGCGACCTGCTGCTGCACGATATGGGCGAAGGCCTGGCCGACAACCGTAGCGAATTCAAAGCCACCGGCCGCGACTGGCGCACCCCGCCGCTGTGGGGCATCGGCCTGACGCAAACCGTGAGTGGTCATACCCAGTTCCTGCATGACGGCCGCGCCCGCAACCTGCTTGAAGCCGTGCTGTGGCATGGCGGTGAAGCTCAAGCGGCGCAGCAACATGTGTTGTCGTTCAATGCCGAGCAGCGTGCCGCGTTGCTGGCGTTCCTGAATTCTTTATAAGCTTTGCCCCACTTACAGAAGGGAGCTCGACATGTTTCGTCCCAAGTTGTTGTTCACCAGCCTCGCCGCCCTGGCCTTGGGCGCTTGCTCGCCCCAAGACCCGCAAGCAGTGACCTCGGCAGCCATCGCCAAACAAGTGATCCTGCCAACCTATAGCCGCTGGGTTGAGGCCGACCGTCAACTGGCCGTCAGCGCCCTGGCCTACTGCCAAGGCAAGGAAAGCCTGGACACCGCCCGCGCCGACTTCCTACACGCGCAAAAAGCCTGGGCCGAGTTGCAACCGCTGCTGATCGGCCCGCTGGCCGAAGGCAACCGGGCGTGGCAGGTGCAGTTCTGGCCAGACAAGAAGAACCTGGTCGGCCGCCAGGTCGAGCAACTGGTCAGTGCACAGCCGCAGATCGACGCCGCGGCCCTGGCGAAATCCAGCGTGGTGGTGCAGGGCCTGTCGGCCTACGAATACATCCTCTACGACGCCAAGCCCGACGTCGCCGACGAAGCCCAGAAAGCCCGCTATTGCCCGTTGCTGATGGCTATCGGCGAGCGCCAGAAAGTCCTGGCCGAAGAGATCCTGGCCAGTTGGAACAGCACCGACGGTATGCTCGCGCAAATGACCAAGTTTCCGAACCAACGCTACGCTGATTCCCACGAAGCCATCGCCGATCTGCTGCGCGTGCAAGTGACCGCCCTGGACACCCTGAAGAAAAAACTCGGCACCCCAATGGGCCGCCAGACCAAGGGCATCCCGCAACCGTTCCAGGCCGATGCCTGGCGCAGCCAGTCGTCCCTGCAGAGCCTGGAAGCCAGCCTCGCCGCGGCTCAGACCGTGTGGGTGGGCGTGGATAACAAAGGCCTGCGTGGCCTGCTGCCGGCGGACCAGAAGCCACTGGCCGAGAAAATCGACGCCGCCTACGCAGCGTCGCTGAAACTGTTCGCCAGCAACCAGCGCACCCTCAACGAACTGTTGAACGACGACGTCGGGCGCCAGCAACTCAACGACATCTACGACAGCCTCAACGTAGTCCACCGCCTGCATGAAGGTGAACTGGCCAAGGCGCTGGGCGTACAACTGGGCTTTAACGCCAACGACGGTGACTGATGATGCTCAGGCGACAGGCTTTGGCGGTGGGCAGCGTGCTGCTCAGCGCTATCACCTTGGGTGGCTGGACGCTGTTCAAGCACAAAGACAAAGGCCCGCTGCTGCTGTCGGCGCGCGATGACGCCGACGGCAAGCACTACGCTGTCGGCTATCGCCTGGACGGCAAGCCGGTATTTGCAACCCAGGTCGGCCAGCGCTGCCATGACATCATCAACCACCCGACGTTGCCGATTGCGTTGTTCGTCGCCCGTCGCCCAGGCACCGAGAGTTACCTGATCGACCTGCGCGATGGCAGGCTGCTGCAAACCATCACCTCCAACGCCAACCGCCATTTCTATGGCCATGCGGTGATCCACAAGAGCGGTGACTGGCTGTACGCCACCGAGAACGACACCTCCGACCCTGGCCGCGGCCTGTTGGGTGTGTATAAGTTTGAAGGTGAGCGGCTGGTGCACAGCGGCGAGATATCTACCCACGGCATCGGCCCGCATCAAGTCTCGTGGATGCCCGACGGCGAGACGCTGATCGTGGCCAACGGTGGCATTCGTACCGAAGCCGAAAGCCGGGTAGAGATGAACCTCAATGCCATGGAGCCGAGCCTGGTGCTGATGCGGCGCGACGGCAGCCTGATCAGCAAGGAAACCCTGGCCCAGCAGATGAACAGCGTGCGGCACATGGGTATTGCCAGCGATGGCACCATCCTCACCGGGCAACAGTTCATGGGCCCGTCCCAGGAGCGTTCCGAGTTGCTGGCGATCAAGCGACCGGGGCAGCCGTTCGTGGCGTTCCCGGTGGCTGACGAACAGTTGCAGGCGATGGGGCATTACACCGCCAGCGTGGCGGTGCATAGCGAACTGCGCCTGGTGGCGTTGACAGCACCGCGGGGCAATCGCTTTTTTATCTGGGACATGGACACCACCGAACTACGCCTGGATGGGCCCTTGCCGGACTGTGCGGGGGTGGGTGCGGTGGCGGATGGGTTTGTGGTGACATCCGGTCAGGGGCGTTGCCGCTTCTATGACTGCCGCCAGGAAAAGTTACTGGCAACACCACTGGAGTTACCGGCGGGGTTCTGGGATAACCACCTGCACCTGGTCTAAAGACCGACGACATCAAAATGGCTGATCGTTCCCACGCTCTGCGTGGGAATGCGACCCGTGACGCTCTGCGTCACTGGCGCTAACGGACGAGACGCAGAGCGTCTCAAGAGGCATTCCCACGCAGAGCGTGGGAATGATCATGCCTGGCGCACCATAAAAAAAGGGCCTCGCATGGCAAGGCCCTTTTCGGGGTCAATCGTTTCAACTTTGCGGCCTCATCGCTTGAGACATGCCGAACATGAATAACAGCAATTCATGGTCGGGCTTGGCCGCCACACTCGTCTTGGCAATGCGTGGCAGCAGGCATTGCCCGCCACCGTCTACCGCACTCAACACTTGTGTACGAGGTTGTTCCCATACCGCCAGGGCCAGGGCTGCAACACCCAATGCCCCGACCAGAAACAAACCTCGTGCTATTTCTAGCTTCATCTGGTTAAACCCTTGATAGCGCTGCCAAACGCCGTCTCGTAAAAGTAGCTGAGTTTTTTCCAGTCGGTATCATTCCACGACGAATGGCGACGCAATTGCAGCATGTCGTGGGACGCGGCCCGATAAGCGGTCAGGCGCTGGCGGCATTTCTCAAAGTCCAGCAGGGCCACTTCCACAGTCGCCGCATCAGGCTCACCGGTCACCCGCACGAAAATGTGCTTGATATACAGGCAACCGTGTTGCCAGCGGCCTTTGTGCATACGGGCCAAGGTGCCGGCCAACTCTTGCAGCAGGCGCTCGTGGACCGCCTCGCCATACTGTTCGCGGCCACCGGCGGCGTACCAGTTTTCAATCTCGTCGAAACCGTCCAGAGACGCGGTGACCAACAGGGCTTTCCATTGGTGCTCCGGGTCGCGACGTGCTTCGCAAAACACCAGCTCCGGCACACGCACATCCAGCAAACGCAGGCCTTTGAGGGCATCGCGTTCACGCAGCACGGTCGGACGCCCAAAGGGGTGCAGCCAGCTACGGTAAATGTGGCCGGTCTGGCGCTTGCAATAGAGCAAACGGCCATTAGGGCTTATCACCCGTTGCACGCCACTTTCACCACCACGTCGGCGGTTGGGTTCTTCAACCCACTCACCCTGTTGACGCCAGAAAAAATCAAATCGTTCTTCGGGAGCTACATGACTGCCTACTACGCACTCAACTGCCATCCTGTTACCTCTTGCGCAATACATACACTCGCCACATGGCGTAGAGCGGTATGAAGTCCAGGGATTCCTGAACACGGAAACCGGCCTGCTCGAATTCTGCCTCGACAGTAGCAGCCGGTAACACAAACCGGTTTTGGTAACCTTCTTGCTCACCTTTTTTGCGACGACGCACTTCGCTGCGCTTGCGCTTCCAGGCCTTGAAATTGCCGTCTACCCACAGCGAAATAATCACGCTGTCGCGGGTAACACGTTGAAACTCGCGCAATATTGTCAGCCTGTGCTCTGGCTCACCGATGTGGTGCATCAAGCGCATGCAGAAAATACTGTCGACGGAGTTATCTGGCAAATCGATATCAAAGGCAGATGTCTGCAAAGGGCGTACCCGTTTCACCACCTCTGCCGGTTGGGCAGCTGTGGCGATCTTCAACATCGACGCCGAATTGTCAGCTCCGATAATCACACGGTTGGGTTTTTCGGCCAGCAACGGCCAGAAACGTCCAGCACCACACGGCAAGTCCAACACCAGTCCAGGCTCGCCGGCCATGGCCAGCGCACCGCGCGCCAACTGCTCGTCGCGCTTGTGGGACAACCGGCGAGCCAGATTGTCCTGATGCTTGAGCAAATATTTCTGCGCGTGTTGATCGTCGTACTTGTCAGAAAATTCCAGCTTGATCGGGGAAGGCATCTTACGTCTCCAGTAACTGATGCCTACGACCTTAAGCAGCGAACTGTGATCAACAGGTCAACTCGTTGTGAAAATCTTGTCCTGTCCAATTGCATACATTTCAAGACTTTACAGAAACATTCAGTAGCACCGGGCCATCTTCGCCGAAAAGCACGCAGTCTGCATCAGCAAAATGACAGACTGAATGGTCAGGTTTTGACTGGGTTGAGCTCCACATGAAAACGGCAGCCATTAGGCTCCATGGTGCTCAGGCTCACGCTCCAACCCTGGCTTTCGCAGATCCGCTGCACCAGTGACAGGCCGAGGCCAAGGCCCTCGCCACGCTTCTCGCTACCGCGCACGAACGGCTCGAACATCGCTTCGCGCTTCTCTTCGGGGATGCCGACACCGGAGTCCTCCACCGTGAAACCACTGGGCTCCAGGGTCAGGCGGATAAACCCGTGCTCGGTGTAATGCAGTGCGTTGCGCAGCAGGTTGCCCATCACCGCATGCAAGAAGGTGGTGTTGTAGCAGGTGTCCAGGGGGTTGCCTGGCAGGTAGATCAACGTCAGGCCTTTTTTCTCGATGGGCTCGCGCCAGATACCGAGCAGGTCTTCGGCCACCTGGGTGAGGTTGCCTTGGGGCGAACTGGCGGCGTCGTCGTGTTTGGCGCGGGCCAGCATCAGGAAGGTTTGCACCAGTTCGCGCATTTCTTCACAGGCACGGGCAATTCGTTCTACCTGATTGCGACCGCGCTGATCGATGGCTGGGTTTTCGCGCAACAGTTCGCAGGAGCTGGCCAGGACCATCAAGGGCGTGCGCAACTCATGGCTCACATCGCTGGTAAACAATTGCTCACGTGACAGCGCCTGGCGTAAACGACCCAAGGTGGCGTCGAACGCCACCGCCAGTTCGCCCACTTCATCGGCGGCGTAATCCGGCGCCAGGGGCGGTGCCAGGCCCAACAGTTGGTCACGATGACGGACCTGGCGGGCCAGGCGTACCACCGGCGCCATCACCTTGCGGGCCAGCACCCAGCCGAGGAACGCTGCCAGCGCCAGGCTGAGTACGAACCCCACCAGCACCACCGCAAACAGCACGCGCTCACGCTCTTCGAAATCGCTCTGGTCTTGCAGCAACACATAACGCCGGCCATCGACTACTTCAACCATGGCGTGGTACGACAGCGCCTCGCGAAACACCTCATGGAACCCCGGGTCCAGATGGCGCAGATCCTTGGGCAGTTCAAAATCGCCACGCCCGCCGCTGAAATAGAACAGCTGGTCCGGCTCTGGCCGGTGGCTCCAGTCTTCAACGCTGTCCATCAGCAACAGGCGCTGCAGGTCACCCCCCAGGCCAGCCGAGATCAACTTCTCCTCCACCAGGTGCACCGTCGCGATGATGCCGATGGCGAAGGCCCCCGCCACCAACGCACTCATCAAGGCGAAGGCGATGATGATGCGCTGGGCAAGGCTTTGCTTAAACTCCATCACGACCCTCGGCCAGGCGATAACCCACACCGTGCACCGTTTGCAGTAGCGGTTTGGCGAAGGGCTTGTCGATCACTTGACGCAATTGATGAACGTGGCTGCGCAGGCTGTCGCTGTCCGGGCAGTCGTCGCCCCACAGGGCTTCTTCGAGAATTTCCCGGCGCAGAACGTGCGGGCTTTTTTGCATCAGCACGGCGAGCAGTTTCAGGCCTACGGGGTTGAGCTTGAGCAAGCGCCCTTCGCGAGTGACTTCCAGCGTATCGAGGTCGTAGTTCAGGTCACCCACTTGCAGGGCACGACGCCCGCCACCCTGGGCACGGCGCAACACCGCTTCGATACGCGCAGCCAGTTCCGACAAGGCGAAGGGTTTGAGCAGGTAATCATCGGCGCCGGACTTGAAGCCCTGCAGCCGGTCGTCCAGTTGATCGCGAGCGGTAAGCATGATCACCGGCGTGTCGCGGCGCGCGTCTTCGCGCAGGCGTTTGCACAGGGTGTAGCCATCGATGCCGGGCAACATGATGTCGAGCACGATCAGGTCGTAATGCTCGGTGGCCGCGAGGTGCAGGCCCGACAAACCGTCCTGCGCACAGTCCACTGTGTAGCCTTTGAGCCCCAGGTAGTCGGCCAGGTTGGCGAGGATATCGCGGTTGTCTTCAACCAATAGAATTCGCATGGGCAGTGTCTCCGTACGCGGTAACGGCCGTGTTGGCTCGCGCAGCTTAAGGCCAAGCGGGGCTCAGGGATAGAGCGCAGAGCCCCGCCGATAAAGCTTTTCAACTGTTTTTAGAGCCAAACAAGTTTTTCACTATAGCTTCACAAACTAACTACAGTGTCAGGACGAAGATCGCCCCCCATTGATATAAGGAACTTGGACATGGGTTTTTTCAAAACAGCGCCAATGCGCTATTTGCTGTTGATTACCGGTGCCTGGTTACTGGTTTTCCTGCTCACCCGCAGCGTGCTGCTCATTACCCACCTCAATGAGGTCAGCGGCAACCTGTTGTCTGTGTTTGGCGTGGGTTTGCTCTACGACTTGGGTTTCCTGGCCTATGCAGCCTTGCCGCTTGGCCTGTATCTGCTGCTCTGCCCACCCGCCCTATGGCGCCGCCGTGGCCATCGCTGGTTCCTGCAAGCGGTGCTGACCGTCAGCCTGTTCGCCATGCTGTTCACCTCTGTAGCCGAATGGTTGTTCTGGGATGAGTTTGGCGTGCGCTTCAACTTTATCGCTGTCGATTACCTGGTGTACTCCGATGAGGTACTGAACAACCTGCTGGAGTCTTATCCGATCGGCAAGCTGCTGAGCCTGCTGGCAATGCTGGCGTTGATTCTGAGCGTGGCTCTGCGCAAACCCTTCAATGCCGCGATGGCAGCGCCATTGCCTCCATTGCGTGGCCGTGTGATCAACGCCCTGGGCCTGCTGGTGCTCGCCGGCCTCAGCCTGCAACTGGTCAGCCAGGACAGCCCGCGCACCCAAGGCGGCAACGCGTACAACAACGAATTGGCCAGCAATGGCCCCTATCAGTTCTTTGCCGCGTTCCGTAACAACGAACTGGACTACACCCAGTTTTACAAAAGCCTGCCGACCGACGTCGTCGCCAAGCAGTTGCGCGCCGAACTGAGTGAACCCAACGCCCGCTTTCTCGACCAGGACCCGCTGGATATTCGCCGTGCCATCACCAACCCCGGCACACTGCGCAAGCCCAACATCGTACTGGTGACCATCGAGAGCTTCAGCGCCAAGTACATGGGCAGTAATGGCGATGCGCGCAACCTCACGCCCAATCTGGATGCGTTGCGCCAACAGAGCCTGTACTTCAATAACTTCTACGCCACCGGTACACGCACCGACCGCGGCCTGGAAGCCATTACCCTGGCAGTCCCGCCGACGCCGGGGCGTTCGATCGTCAAGCGCATCGGCCGCGAAAGCGGGTTCGCCAGCCTGGGGCAACAGCTCTCGGCCATCGGTTATGACAGCGTGTTTGTCTATGGCGGGCGCGGTTACTTCGACAATATGAACGCGTTCTTCAGCGGCAACGGCTATCGGGTGGTGGACCAGAGCAGCGTGCCAGAGTCGGAGATCTCGTTCAAAAACGCCTGGGGCATGGCCGACGAAGACCTGTTCAAACAGACCTTGAAACTGGCCGACGCCGACTACGCCAAGCAACAGCCGTTCCTGCTGCAACTGATGACCACCTCCAACCACCGTCCTTATACCTACCCGGACGGGCGCATCGACATCAAATCCGGCAAGGGTCGCGACGGCGCGGTGAAATATACCGACTACGCCATCGGCCAGTTCCTTGAGGCAGCGCGCCAGAAGCCGTGGTTCGATAACACGATCTTCGTGTTCGTCGCCGACCACACCGCCGGCAGCGCGGGCAAGGAAGACTTGCCTATCACCAACTACCAGATCCCGCTGTTTATCTACGCGCCCAAGCTGATCGACGCACGGGAATCCGCCCAACTGTCCAGCCAGATCGACCTGGCGCCAACCTTGTTGGGCCTGCTCAACCTGAGCTACGAATCGACATTCTTTGGCCGCAACCTGCTGCAAGACAACCCATTACCTCCACGGGTGGTGGTGGGCAATTACCAGCACCTGGGTCTGTTTGATGGCAAGGACCTGGCAATCCTCAGCCCGCGCCAAGGCTTGCGTCGCCACGACCAGGCCCTGGGCGAGAGCCAGGAGCTGCGCGTCGGTAGCGATGACCCCTTGATTCAACGGGCGATCACCTACTACCAGGCCGCCAGTTACGACTACAAACAGCAACTGCTGAGCTGGAAAGCGCCCAAGGAAGAGGCACCAGTCTTAAGCAAACGCTAATCAAAAAGCCCCGCGCAGGTGAGCGCGGGGCTTTTTTACCAAGGTTCGAGATGAAATCCCCCTCCTCTTTACCGGTTTCCAAACCGCTTGATTTTTGGCTGTGCCTGGGCCTGCCTGCCAGCGCTGCAGTGGCCTTGCTGTTGCTGGAGCTGACGTCACTGGACATGGACCTGGCCAGGCTTTTCTACAGTGCAGAGGCTGGCGGCTTCATTGGCCGCTATAGCTTCTTCCTTGAAGACATCCTGCATGACCGTGCCAAGCAACTGGTGATCCTGTTTTCGGTGCTGGCGATTCTGGGCCTGGTCGGCAGCTTCATGCTGCAGCGACTCAAGCCGTACCGCCGTGAACTGGTGTGCCTGGTGCTGTCGCTGGGAATGGCGACGGCGTTCGTGTCGCCATTGAAAACCATCACCGCCGTGCAATGCCCCTGGAGCCTCAAGGAGTTCGGCGGCCAGGAAACCTACAGTGAACTGCTCAGCCCGCGCCCACCTACCGATAAACCCGGCCGTTGCTGGCCCGGCGGACATGCCGCCACCGGGTTCGCCTTGTTCGCCTGGTTCTTTGCCTTGCGGGATCGACGGCCGCGGCTGGCCCGATATGCGTTCATCTTTGCCGTCAGCCTGGGCAGCGTGTTTTCAGTCAGCCGTATGCTGCAAGGGGCGCATTTCTTTTCCCACAATGTGTGGACAGCGATCTTTTGCTGGCTGATCTGCCTCGGGCTGTATTGCTTGTTGCTGTACCGGCCTAATCGCATTCTCCTGTAGGAGCGAGCTTGCTCGCGAAAAACGCACAGGCGCCGCGTTTACTCAGCAAGCACGCTTTACCGTTGACGTTTTTCGAGAGCAAGCTCGCTCCTACAGAGGAAGGCAAGCCGTGCATAAAAAAACCCCGCCTGCATCACTGCAGTCGGGGCTTTTTAAAGCGCCGGGTAGGCTGGCTTACATCATGCCGCCCATGCCACCCATGCCGCCCATGTCTGGCATACCGCCGCCAGCCGAACCTTCTTTCTTCGGTGCTTCAGCGATCGCAGCTTCGGTGGTCAGGATCAGACCGCCGATGGAGGATGCTGCTTGCAGCGCGGAACGAGTCACCTTGGTTGGATCCAGGATGCCCATTTCGATCATGTCGCCGTACACGCCAGTCGCAGCGTTGTAACCGTAGTTACCTTTGCCGTTCTTGACTTCGTTGACCACAACGCTCGGCTCGTCGCCGGAGTTAGCAGCGATCTGGCGCAGCGGTGCTTCAACGGCACGGCGCAGTACAGCGATACCGACGTTCTGGTCAGCGTTGTCGCCGGTCAGGTCAGTCAGGGCTTCCAGAGCACGGATCAGCGCAACGCCACCGCCAGGTACCACGCCTTCTTCAACGGCTGCACGGGTTGCGTGCAGGGCGTCTTCAACGCGGGCCTTCTTCTCTTTCATTTCAACTTCGGAGCCAGCGCCAACCTTGATCACTGCAACACCGCCAGACAGCTTGGCCAGGCGCTCTTGCAGTTTTTCACGGTCGTAGTCCGAGGAAGTCTCGGCAACCTGGGCACGGATCTGAGCGATACGGGACTCGATGTCGCCTTCAACGCCAGCACCGTCAACGATGATGGTGTTTTCCTTGGACAGGGTCACACGCTTGGCACTACCCAGGTTTTCCAGGGTGGCGCTTTCCAGGCTCAGGCCGATCTCTTCGGAGATAACGGTACCGCCGGTCAGAACGGCGATGTCCTGCAGCATGGCCTTGCGACGGTCGCCGAAGCCTGGAGCCTTGACGGCTGCAACCTTGACGATGCCACGCATGTTGTTCACGACCAGAGTCGCCAGGGCTTCGCCTTCAACGTCTTCAGCCACGATCAGCAGTGGGCGGCCGGCTTTGGCAACGGCTTCCAGCACTGGCAGCATTTCGCGGATGTTGGAGATCTTTTTGTCGACCAGCAGGATCAGCGGGCTGTCCAGTTCGGCAACCATGGTGTCCGGCTTGTTGACGAAGTACGGGGACAGGTAGCCACGGTCGAACTGCATGCCTTCTACAACCGACAGTTCGTTTTCCAGGCCCGAGCCTTCTTCAACGGTGATCACGCCTTCTTTACCGACTTTTTCCATGGCTTCGGCAATGATGTCGCCGATGGAGCTGTCGGAGTTGGCAGAGATGGTGCCTACCTGAGCGATGGCCTTGGTGTCGGCGCATGGCTTGGACAGGTTCTTCAGCTCTTTGACGATGGCGATGGTCGCCTTGTCGATGCCGCGCTTGAGGTCCATTGGGTTCATGCCGGCAGCAACGGCCTTCAGGCCTTCGTTGACGATCGACTGAGCCAGTACGGTTGCGGTGGTAGTACCGTCACCTGCGTCATCGTTGGCACGGGAGGCAACGTCTTTGACCAGCTGCGCGCCCATGTTTTCGAAACGGTCTTCCAGTTCGATCTCTTTGGCTACGGAAACGCCGTCCTTGGTGATGGTCGGAGCGCCGAAGCTCTTCTCGATGATCACGTTACGGCCTTTCGGGCCCAGGGTCGCTTTTACTGCGTCAGCCAGTACGTTGACGCCAGTGAGCATTTTCTTGCGGGCGGAGTCGCCGAATTTAACTTCTTTAGCAGCCATGATCGATATTCCTTAAATACTTTGTAGTAACGGGAAAATGAGCGGGGAAATCAGCCTTCCAGTACAGCGAGAATTTCGTTCTCAGCCATTACCAGCAGGTCTTCGCCGTCGACTTTCACAGTGTTGCTGCCGGAGTAAGGGCCGAAAACAACCTTGTCACCCACTTTCACGGCCAGCGCACGTACTTCACCGTTTTCCAGGGTCTTGCCTGGGCCAGCAGCGACGATCACACCGTGGTTGGCTTTTTCAGCAGCCGAACCTGGCAGAACGATCCCGCCAGCGGTTTTCTTTTCTTCTTCGCTGCGACGGATGACGACGCGGTCGTGCAGAGGACGAAGCTTGCTCATTGTCGATCTCTCCTAATTGTGTTTTTCATCGGCCGGTTCAATCCGGCGGGTTAAATTCCGGCGGTGCCGGTCGCGGCTCGCTGGGCGAGACGCGGAAGTCTGTCTAGTGTCACCACCAGAAACCTTGCGGTGACCGTTACATAAGGGCGCCCAGGCTTATTACAAGGGGCCGGGGATGAAATTTTTTGTGTCGGCTCAAGGGTAAATGCAACACGGCACCCGAAGGTGCCGTGCCGGTGAAGCGCTTATTTGTTGTCGCGGTGTTCGAATTCGCCTTCGATCACATCACCTTCACGCCCCAGGGGTTGGCGCGGAGCCGGACCGCCACGGGGTTGCAGGTCGTCGGCGAACGCACGCTGGCGCATGGCGGCCTCTTCAGCACGCTGGCGCATTTTGCCGGCCAGCAGCTTGCGGGTGAATGGCAGCAACAGCACCAGGCCAAGCACGTCGCTGATAAAGCCCGGCAGGATCAGCAAGCCACCGGCCAGGGCCATCATCAGGCCCTCAAGCATGGTCTGGGCCGGCAGTTCGCCGCGGTTCAGACTTTCACGGGCACGCAGCGCGGTCGCCAGGCCGGCGACACGCAGCACCAGGACGCCGAGCATGGAGCCTACGATGATCAGCAACAGCGCCGGGAAAAACCCGATCGCACCGCTGACTTTAACGAATACGAACAGCTCCAGCACCGGGAACAGCAGAAAGAGCAATAAAAAAGGGCGCATCAAATGGTTCCTCAACGCAAGAATGCCTTGCCAGTCCACCTTAGATGACGTCGCCGTTGTGTAAATTCAAGCGTCAACCGTGGTTTTTTTCGGCCACACCTCGGCGTGAGCCAATGAAACCAGGGCTTCGCGTACTTGTGTCGGTGTGTTGCAAGGCGTCTCGAAAGGCAACCAGTGCAGGGATTGGCCGATACGCAAGTGCATGCCTTCGCTGTCGATGCCGGCCAGCTGTGCTGGCTCGCTGGTCGGCAAACCGCCGAGGTCGACGTAATGGGCGACGGCCTTGGTGTGATCACTGTTCATGTGCTCGATCATGCTGCGCTCGGCCTTGCCCGCAAACGGGTTGGCCAAGGTCAACTGGTCGACCCAATGGATCGCGCCAAACCCACCGATATAACGGTGGCGCACCGGCTTGAGCACCCAGAAATCGAAATCGTGGGCCTTGTGGTAGTTGGCCGAATCAGGGAAGTAGCGGTAGTAGCGCTCGGCCGCAGCTTCGATGGCGGCGGGGTCTTCCAGCTTCTCGGCTTCGGCCAGGTAGGTCAGGCGCCCCACGGCTTGCACATCATCGGCCTCACGCTCACCCACCAACAGCGAACACTTGGGATCTTTTTGCAGGTTATGGGTGTGCTGGGCAATGCGGCTGATCAGGATCAGCGGGCGGCCCTGCTCGTCCAGGCAGTAGGGCACCACCGAGCCAAAGGGAAAGCCGGGCATGGCTTTGGACTGTGTGGCGAGCGCCCCACGGTATTCCTTGAGCAACAGCTCTCGGGCGTTCTTGGCAACCTGCGTGCTCAATAGATGACTCCTCGGGTGTTCCGCGGCCCATGGCATATGGGAATGGATCTCAACACAAGGTAATCAATATCTGCGCAGGTTGCCAGAGTGGCCGACGCCGGTTTACCAGGCCACGCCGAAGCCTGCGGTGTAGCGGGTCTTGCTCAAGCTGCTGTCGGAGTCGCCGCTGATGACGTCACGCTCGGCCTTGAGGTTAAGGGACGCCCATTCGGTGACTTTGTAGCGCAGGCCCATCTCGGCATCCAGGGAGTAATCGGCCGGACCGTCCAGAGGCTTGCCCAATTCGCCGTTGGTGAAGAACTCCACGGTCTTGCCCACCAGGTAGCGGTTGTAGTTCCACTTCATGGCCAGAGAGTAAAAGTTGTCCTTGCCGCCGTCTGCATATTCGTAATCGGTGCGGTTGACCAGCGAACCGAGGGAGAACGCGCCCAACTCATCATCCCAGAACTGGTAGCCCGGGCCGGTACCCACGGTGCGCTGGCGCGCCAGGTCCTCGACCTTGTCGCGCTTGTAGGTCAGGCGCCCCTGCCAGAACCAGTGCTCGGTGATAAAGCGGTCCAGGTCGTATTCCAGGGCCCAGTTGTCGGTGGTGGTGACGTCGTCCTGGAACTCGCGGTTGTATTCGCCCTTGCCCGTATGACGCCACTGGCCGTGACGGGCCGAGGTCTTGAAGTCGATGTCGTAGTCGTTGGTGTCTTTGTCCGCGCGCTTGTAGTCCAGCGCCAGGTCGACGTTACCCTTCCACACCAGATCTTCGATCACGGGCTTGGGCTTCATGATCTGTTGGATACTTGCCAGTTCCACCGTCTTGGGCGCCTCGCCATTGGCCAGCACCACCTTGCCGTCATCCGATGCCTGCAAGGATTTGGCCTTTTCACCGCTGTAGGCGTCCTGCTTGACCAGCAGCTCCTGGTCACTTTCCAGGGTTTTGACCTGTTTCCAGTCCACCGGAATGGAGCCCGCGTAGTCGGTTTGGATCAGCAACTTGCCACCGTCGAAGACTTTGATCTTGCCGGTGAGCCGGTCACCGTTTTTCAACCAGACGGTATCGGCGAGCAAGGGCGTGGAAGCACTGAAAACAGCAAGGCACAACAGGGTTCTGGACAACATAAGCAAGTACGGGACTCGGGGTTGGCGAAAATAAGGGGCGTTATAGTGTTACATGGCTAGAACTGACTCAAGGATTTATATTGAGTTCAATACTCATCGTCATGTTTACAGACGTTTCTGACAAAACAACGACGATCTCAACGGATATACCCACAGTGATCCTACCCGCCGATACGCCACAAAGCCCCGCCGAGATGCGCCGCACCGCACTCTACCTGACGTTGTCGCAGGTGCCCGAAGGCTGCGTGGTGAGTTACGGCGAGCTGGCCCACCTGGCCGGTTTGGGGCGGGCTGCCCGCTGGGTCGGGCGCACCCTGAGCCAGTTGCCGCAAGACACGCGGTTGCCCTGGCATCGGGTGCTGGCTGCCGGTGGTCGGATAAGTTTGCCGGTGGGCAGTGCCTCGGGTGACGAACAACGTGCGCGTTTACGTAGCGAAGGCGTCACCATCCTGAACAATCGTGTTGATATTCAGCGTCATGGCTGGCGCCCGGTAGAGCACAGCGGTTAGAGTGCGCGCTTTGTTTCCGCAAATCTGAGGCAGACTCCAGCCCATGCCCCGTAAAACCTGGCGCGCCGCGCTCGCCGCCTATGCCAGCCCTTCGACGTTAGTGCTGTTGTTGCTCGGTTTCGCCGCCGGCATGCCTTACATGTTGGTGTTCTCGACGCTTTCGGTGTGGCTGCGTGAAGCCGGTGTGGCTCGCGAGACCATTGGCTATGCGAGCCTGATCGGCCTGGCCTACGCCTTCAAATGGGTCTGGTCGCCGCTGCTCGACCAATGGCGCCTGCCGTTGCTTGGCAAACTGGGGCGTCGTCGCTCCTGGCTGGTGCTGGCCCAATCGCTGGTGATCCTCGGATTGATCGGCATGGGCTTTTGTGACCCGCAAAAACACCTGTCCTGGTTGATCGCCATCGCGGTGGTCGTCGCCTTCGCGTCGGCCACGCAAGACATTGCCGTGGATGCCTACCGCCTGGAAATCGCCGACGACAGCCGTCAGGCCGCCCTGGCTGCAAGCTACATGTCCGGTTATCGCATCGCCGCCCTGCTGGCCACGGCCGGTGCGCTGTTCTTTGCCGAAGGCTTTGGCTCCACTGGCTTCAACTATAAACACTCGGCCTGGACCGGCACCTATGTGTTGTTCGGCGTGTTGATGGTGCCGGCGCTGCTCACCACCTTCCTCATGCGTGAACCTGATGTGCCACTGCGCACCCAGTTGCAGGCCGGACGCTACAGTTTCATGCACCAGTTGGTGTCGGTGTTTGTACTGATCGTGCTGTTGGTCTCGGTGCCGGCGATGTTCACCCAGTTGTACAACACCGACTTCGCCAGCGTGCTGTTCCAGGGCGTGAGTTTGTGGGAACTGCTGATGGAAGACCGCGCGTTCCTGCGCGCCATCCTCTATATCATCCTCACTACCCTGTGCCTTTCAGCCATGGGCCGCCGGGGCCTGGCCCCCGTGCTCACGCCGGTCAACGACTTTATCCTGCGTTACCGTTGGCAGGCGCTGCTGCTGCTCGGGCTGATTGCCACCTATCGCATGTCCGACACGGTGATGGGCGTCATGGCCAACGTGTTCTATATCGACCAGGGATTCACCAAGGACCAGATTGCCGGGGTGAGCAAGATCTTCGGCCTGATCATGACCCTGCTCGGCGCCGGCATGGGCGGCCTGTTGATCGTGCGGTTCGGGATACTGCCGATCCTGTTCATCGGCGGCGTAGCCTCGGCCGGTACCAACCTGCTGTTCGTGATGCTCGCCGACATGGGCCCCGACCTGCAGATGTTGATCGTCACCATCTCCCTGGACAACTTCAGTTCGGGCATGGCCACTTCGGCGTTCGTGGCGTACCTGTCGAGCCTCACCAACCTCAAGTTCTCCGCCACCCAATATGCGCTGCTCAGTTCGATCATGCTGTTGCTGCCGCGTTTGATCGGCGGCTATTCAGGGGTGATGGTGGAGAAGTTCGGTTATCACAACTTCTTTATGATCACCTGCCTGCTGGGTGTGCCGACGCTGCTCCTGATTGCGCTGCACTGGTTCCAGGAGAACCGCCGCGCCCGACTGAATCCCCCGCCGGAAGACTGATACGACTCGGTCAATGTGGGAGCTGGCTTGCCTGCGATAGCGATGGTGAACCCAACGCCGCTATCGCAGGCAAGCCAGCTCCCACACAAGCGATGGTTACGACAGATACACCCAGCTACCTCACGCCTGTACTCCGGCGACAAGCGCCCGTACAATCCCAAGTCATTTCAAGTCCAAGCAACCGACAACGGCCTACCATGCGTACCAGTCAATATTTGCTCGCCACACAGAAAGAAACGCCTTCCGACGCGGTTGTGATCAGCCATCAGTTGATGCTGCGCGCCGGTATGATCCGCAAACTGGCCTCGGGCCTGTACACCTGGTTGCCCATGGGCTTGAAGGTGATGCGCAAGGTCGAAGCCATCGTTCGTGAAGAAATGAACGCGGCCGGCTCTCTGGAAGTGTTGATGCCGAGCACCCAACCGGCTGAGTTGTGGCAGGAATCCGGGCGCTGGGAAGAGTACGGCCCTGAGTTGCTGCGCTTTAAGGACCGTCATGGCCGCGATTTCTGCGCCGGCCCGACCCACGAAGAAGTCATCACCGACCTGATGCGCAACGAGCTGAGCAGCTATAAGCAGTTGCCGCTCAACCTGTATCAGATCCAGACCAAGTTTCGTGACGAGATCCGCCCACGCTTCGGCCTGATGCGTGGCCGCGAGTTCATCATGAAGGACGCCTATTCGTTCCACGCCGACCAGGCTTCCCTGCAAGCGACCTACGACCGCATGCACCAGGCCTACTGCAACGTGTTCACGCGCCTGGGCCTGAAGTTCCGCCCGGTTGAAGCGGACAACGGCTCCATCGGCGGTGCCGGCTCCCACGAATTCCACGTGCTGGCCGAGTCCGGCGAAGACGATATCGCGTTCAGCAACGGTTCCGACTACGCGGCGAACATCGAGAAGGCCGAAGCCATACCACGTGAAACCTCGCGCCCTGCTCCCACCGAGGAACTGCGCCTGGTCGACACGCCAGAGACCAAGACCATCGCGGCCCTGGTGGAGAAATTCAATCTGCCGATTGAAAAGACCATCAAGACCCTGATCGTGCGCGCCGAAGAAGAAGGCAAGCTGATCGCCCTGGTGATCCGTGGCGACCACGAGCTCAACGAAATCAAGGCTGCCCAGCAACCTGGCGTGGCCAGCCCGCTGGTCATGGCCACCGATGCCGAACTGCGCGACGCCATTGGCGCCGGTGCCGGCTCCCTGGGCCCGCTGAACCTGCCGCTGCCGATCATCATCGACCGTTCGGTCGAGCTGATGAGCGACTTCGGTATCGGCGCGAACATCGACGACAAGCACTACTTCGGCGTGAACTGGGAGCGTGACCTGCCGGTTCCGACCGTGGCCGACCTGCGCAACGTCGTGGCCGGCGACCCGAGCCCGGATGGCAAGGGCACCCTGGAGATCAAGCGCGGCATCGAAGTCGGGCACATCTTCCAGCTGGGCAACAAGTACAGCAAGGCGATGAAGTGCGAAGTACTGGGTGAGAACGGCAAGCCGATCACCCTGGACATGGGCTGCTACGGCATTGGCGTATCCCGCGTGGTTGCCGCTGCCATCGAGCAGAACAACGACGAGAAAGGCATCATCTGGAGTGACGCGCTGGCGCCGTTCCAGGTAGCCCTGGTGCCATTGCGCTATGAAACCGAGCAAGTACGCGAAGCCACCGACAAACTGTACGCGGAACTCACCGCTGCCGGTTTTGAAGTGCTGCTCGATGATCGGGACAAGAAAACCAGCCCGGGCATCAAGTTCGCCGACATGGAACTGATTGGCATCCCGCACCGGATCGTGGTCAGTGACCGCGGCCTGGCGGATGGCAATCTGGAATACAAGAGCCGGACCGAAGCCGAAGCCCAACCGTTGCCGGTGGCTGACGTGCTGTCTTTCCTCCAGGCGCGTATTCGTCGCTGAAAACCAGATCAAGAGAAGTCATGTTCAAGCGAAACACCAGAGCCCTGGGGGGCGCCGCCTTGTGCGGCGCCCTGCTGGTCAGCGGCTGCGCCAATCAGATGTCGCAACGCAGTGAGCACGAGGAGCGGGTCGAGCGTAAGTTGCTCGACCACAGCCTGCAGATCGATGTAGGCGAACCCACAGTGCTGGAGCTGCCGCAACGCCGGGTTCGCATTCATGAGCAGAAGACCTTCGAGGTCACCGAATTCGAAGTCACCCGTCGTTATGACCGATACACGCCCTACCAGCCCTGGCGCAAACTCTATGAGATGCCCTTGGGTGCCGTGGCGCTGGTGGCGGGCGTGGGTGCCAACGTGGCGAATATCTTCGCCCTCGGCAACCTGCCCACGAGTGTGACCCATGACTGGTTGAGCTATGGCGTGGACGGCATCAACCCGTTCATGAACGTGCAATCCCACGGCCGTGCGCAACAGAACCTGGCGGCTATCGATGAAGTCCAGCGTGACAAGCGCCTGGAGTATTCGAGCCTGCCCTGGAGCGAGCGCCCGGTGCAAGTCACTGCCGGCAAGCAGACCCATGAGCTGACCACCGACCGTAACGGCATTCTGCGCCTTAACCTGTTGGACAGCCCCTTTGCCGAGCAGGACCTGAACCGCGTCACCACGCTGAAAATCACTGTGGCGGATGGCCAGGACGACGTGCATACCGACTCGACCCTGGCGGTCAGCAACACGCTGCGCAGCAAGCTGCTCGAAGCCCATGCCCTGATCTATGACGACCTGGAAGATGACGAAGTGAACCAGTGGGTACACCGGGTCAAACGCCTGTCGGAGCTGGGCCTGGAAGAAGAAGCCAGCGAGCTGGAACAAAGCCTGATCGAACTGACGCGCAATGATCCGGAGTTGCAGCAGGAGTTTGTGCAGGCGTTGACCAAGGATGGGGGGCGTTTGGTGGCGGATCCCGGCGCACGCTGATCGCTCAATACCTGTGAAGATCAAACTGTGGGAGCTGGCTTGCCTGCGATAGCGGTGTATCAGTTAAAGCATTCGTGACTGACACACGGCTATCGCAGGCAAGCCAGCTCCCACATTTATTTCGGGTTTTTACCAGGAAAACTCGAGCTGTTCGTTGCCGCCGCTCAGGTCCAGCAACCGTACGCCTATCCCCAACAACCGCACCGGCTTGCCCCCGCGATTGAACGCCTGGGTCATCAACTGTTCATAACTCTCCAGATCCCGCCCTGCCCCCGCCTGCTCCAGCGTCGTCTGGGTAAAGTCATGAAACTTCACTTTCACGAACGGCTTGCCCGCCCGGTAGCTACTGTCGATACGCGCCATGCGCCCGGCCAGGGTCTCCATCAACTCCGGCAGTTTCGCCAGGCAACTTGAAAGATCGGGCAAGTCCACGTCGAAGGTATTTTCTACACTGATGGATTGCCGCCGGCTGTCGTTTTGCACTACACGATCATCAATCCCACGGGCCAGGCTCCAGAGGCGCTCGCCAAAACTGCCGAATTCGCGCACCAGCGCCAGTTTGTTCCAGTCGCGCAATTGCAGGCAGTCTTCGATGCCCAGGCGCGCCAGCTTGTCAGCGGTGACCTTGCCCACGCCATGCAGCTTGCTGACACGCAACTGCGAGACAAAGTCTTCAACTTGATCCGGCGTGATCACAAACAGGCCGTTGGGCTTTTTCCAGTCGCTGGCGATCTTGGCCAAAAACTTGTTGGGCGCCACGCCGGCAGACACAGTGATATGCAGCTGGTTGGAGACCCGGCGCCGAATGTCCTGGGCAATACGCGTGGCGCTGCCGCCAAAATGCGGGCTGTCAGACACGTCGAGGTAAGCCTCATCCAGCGACAACGGCTCGATCAAGTCGGTGTAGTCGCGGAAAATCAGCTGGATTTCTTTCGACGCTTCTTTATAGGCATCCATGCGCGGCTTGACGATGGTCAAGTCCGGGCACAGCTTCAGGGCGTGACGTGACGACATCGCCGAACGCACCCCATACGCCCGCGCCTCATAATTGCAGGTGGCGATCACGCCGCGCCGATCTGCCGAGCCACCGACAGCCAAGGGCTTTTGCGCCAGGCTCGGGTCGTCGCGCATCTCGATGGCGGCGTAGAAGCAATCACAGTCGACGTGGATGATTTTGCGCTGCGTCATATAAACGGGGTGTGAACCAACGGGTGGCCAGTATCGCACTCACCCCTGTATATAGCACCAGTAGTTTGAATCTTCTGTCTGAGCGGAAGGAAATTTCGTAGATGAATATATTTTCTCAATCGAATCGAGCATCCCAATAGAGCTGAAAGCCTTACCCTGCCTGGCTTCAAGCCCTCAAGAAGCCCCTCATCAAGCGCTAACCGATTGAAGCAAAAGCGCTTTTCTTCGATTCACAGGTTGACACACTCGCGTTCCTCTGTAGAATGCCGACACACAGACGCGGGATGGAGCAGTCTGGTAGCTCGTCGGGCTCATAACCCGAAGGTCGTCGGTTCAAATCCG
Organism: Pseudomonas sp. PA-7-1E; assembly: GCF_021605325.1. Classification (NCBI taxonomy): domain Bacteria; kingdom Pseudomonadati; phylum Pseudomonadota; class Gammaproteobacteria; order Pseudomonadales; family Pseudomonadaceae; genus Pseudomonas; species Pseudomonas sp. PA-7-1E. Next base: position 207,142 of record NZ_WKFA01000001.1, on the reverse strand, counting down.
GCTCCCGCAACCAAACATCAAAAAAGGCTACTCGAAAGAGTGGCCTTTTTTGTGCGCGCTTGTTTTCCCTTGCAGAATGCGCCCAACACCTTGATTTCAGAATAATTAGCGCTTATTTCAGCGATCGGCTCATTAACGGTTGACACCCCGCCATTGGGCTGTAGAATGCCGCCCACAGACGCGGGATGGAGCAGTCTGGTAGCTCGTCGGGCTCATAACCCGAAGGTCGTCGGTTCAAATCCGGCTCCCGCAACCAAACATCAAAAAAGGCTACTCGAAAGAGTGGCCTTTTTTGTATCTGGCGAAAAAGCTCTTCTGAAACAATGGCATGGCATCTTTCATGAAACCGTAGACGGTTTGCAGAGTCCATCTCATTGCACGCTATGCTCAATGCTCAAGCGCTACCCCTCTACGACCAATGGCCGCAGTCGCCGCGCCCGGTGATCCGCGTTAATATTTGTAATTATTTTGTCCATAGGGATTGGTAACTTGGCTGGATACCTCCATCCTGTCGCGCACAATCCACGAGGTGATTGATGCGCGCCAACTCGTCTGAACCACAAGACACCGTCACAGCAGAACAACCGATCACTCCCACCCGTTTGCGGTGGCTGGACCTGTTGAGCAAGTACCGCCAGCCCATCGGCCTGGCCGTGACGCTCCTGCTGTTTGCAATCGCCCTGATCGCCTGCCGGCACCTGCTGCTAGAGCTGGACCTCTACGCCCTGCACGATTCGATCTTGGAAGTGCCCAAGCCTGCCCTATTGGGGGCCTTTGCGGCGGCAGTCGCCGGTTTTGTGATCCTGCTCGGCTATGAATTCTCCGGCGCGCGTTATGCCGGCGTGCAATTGCCCGCCAAGACCCTGGCCCTGGGTGGTTTCACCGCCTTTGCTATCGGCAACGCCATTGGTTTGTCGATGCTCTCGGGCGGTTCGGTGCGTTACCGTTTATATGCACGCCATGGAATCGGCGCCTCGGAAGTGGCGCACATGACCGTGTTCGCCAGCCTGGCCCTGGGCTGTGCGCTGCCGCCGCTGGCCGCGCTGGCCACGTTGAGCAACTTGCCAGCCGCCTCCACTTACCTGCATTTATCGCAAAGCCTGCTCGGCGGCATTGCCGGCGCCGTGCTGCTGTTGTCGGCCCTGCTGTGCATCGGCATCTATCGCCGCCGCCTGCCGGAACAGCCCTACCCCGACAACCTGCTGGTCAAGGCCGGGCGCCGCACCCTGCGCCTGCCTGGCCGACGCCTGACTTTCCTGCAACTGATCATCACCGCACTGGACGTCGCCGCAGCCGCTACCGTGCTGTATCTGCTGTTGCCCGAAGCGCCGCCCTTCGGCCCGTTCCTGTTGGTGTACCTGCTGGCCCTGGCCGCCGGTGTGCTCAGCCATGTGCCGGGCGGCGTGGGCGTATTCGAAGCGATCCTGCTGGCGGCCTTTGCCGACAAACTCGGTGCCGCGCCCCTGGCTGCTGCCTTGCTGCTGTACCGCATGATCTACGTGGTGCTGCCACTGTTGATCGCTTGTGTATTCCTGCTGGTCAACGAGGCCCAGCGCCTGTTCCAGACCCAGCAAAGCCTGCGTGTAGCGTCGGGGCTGGCAGCGCCAGTATTGGCCGTCCTGGTTTTTTTGTCCGGCGTGGTCCTGCTGTTTTCCGGCGCCACGCCAGAGATCGACTCACGCCTGGAAAACATCGGCTTCCTGATTCCCCATCGTCTGATTGACGCGTCGCACTTCGGTGCCAGCCTGATCGGTGTGTTGTGCCTGTTGCTTGCCCAGGGCCTGCGCCGGCGGTTGTCGGCCGCCTGGATGCTGACTATGGTGTTGCTGCTGGTTGGCGCCCTGCTCTCGCTGCTTAAAGGCTTCGACTGGGAAGAAGCCAGCCTGATGACCATGACCGCAGTGCTGCTGGCCATCTTCCGCCGCTCGTTCTACCGCGCCAGTCGCCTGACCGAGTTGCCGTTTTCGCCGCTGTACCTGGTGGCCAGTGTCTGTGTGCTCGGCGCCTCGATCTGGCTGCTGCTGTTTGCCTATCAGGACGTGCCCTACAGTCACCAACTCTGGTGGCAGTTCACCCTCGACGCCAACGCCCCGCGTGGTTTGCGTTCGCTGCTCGGCGCCGCCGTGTTGCTGGTGATCGTGTCGCTGACCTGGCTGCTGCGCACGGCACGCCCGGTCATCCACCTGCCGACCCCGGAAGAACTGGAGCGCGCCAGCAAAATCCTGATGGCCTCGTCCCAACCCGACGGCGGCCTGGCGCTCACCGGCGACAAGGCGCTGCTGTTTCACCCCAACGATGAAGCCTTCCTGATGTATGCCCGTCGCGGGCGTAGCCTGGTGGCTTTGTACGACCCGATCGGCCCGACCCAACCGCGCGCCGAGATGATCTGGCAGTTCCGCGACCTGTGCGACATTCACCACGCCCGTCCGGTGTTCTACCAGGTACGCGCCGAAAACCTGCCGTATTACATGGACATCGGCCTCACCGCGATCAAACTGGGTGAAGAAGCCCGCGTCGACCTGAAACGCTTTGACCTGGAAGCCAAGGGCAAAGAAATGAAGGATTTGCGCTACACCTGGAACCGTGGCACCCGGGACGGCCTGTCCCTGGAAATCTGCGAACCGGGCAAGGCGCCGATGGATGAATTAAAAGTCATCTCCGATGCCTGGCTTACAGGTAAGAATGTGCGGGAAAAGGGCTTCTCCCTGGGCCGTTTCAGCGATGACTACCTCAAGCACTTTCGTATCGCGATCATTCGCTTCGAAGGGCGCCCGGTGGCCTTCGCCAATTTGCTCGAAACCTACAATCATGATCTGGCCAGCCTCGACCTGATGCGTGCCCACCCGGACGCGCCCAAGTTGACCATGGAGTTCATGATGGTGGGCCTGATTCAACATTATAAGAGCCACGACTACGCGCGCTTCAGCCTCGGCATGGTGCCGTTGTCGGGCTTGCAACCGCGCCGTGGCGCACCGCTGACCCAGCGCCTGGGCTCGATGGTGTTCCGCCGTGGCGAGCAACTGTATAACTTCCAAGGTTTGCGCCGCTTCAAAGACAAGTTCCAGCCCGACTGGGAACCCCGTTACATGGCCGTGCCCGCAGGACTGGATCCGCTGGTGGCATTGGCCGATACCGCCGCCCTGATCGCGGGCGGCTTGACTGGATTGGTGAAACGCTGATGATTCGACGCTCCTGGCGGTATGTATTGGCTTTAGTGGTGCTGCTTGCGCTGATCGCGGCGGGTGGCTTCTGGTACTGGAACCGCCCTGCTCCGCAACCGACCCTGGAGCACTTGCCCCAGGCCGACGGTTCGGTAATGACCCGCGTAACCCCGGCCAGCAACGCAAAAGCCCGCGTGGCCGTGGCGGTGATGGCCGACGAAACCCTGACCGACAGCCAACTGATTGCCCTGAGCCAGGGCGGTTCAGCGCAACTGGTTCAGGTGGTGCTGCCAAAAGATGACTGCGCACTGCAGGAAAAAGCCCTGCAAGGCGCCCTGGCCCAGCTGAAAGGCCCGGCAACCTTGGTCAGCGGCATTGGCCCTGGCGCCGCACTCGCCTGGCGCTGGCTGGCCACCCAGAACGACGACAAGGCCAACGCCATCTCCGTGGGCTTCGCCCTGAAACAGGAAGGCTGCAACGACCCGCTGCCGAAAACCGCCGCCCATGGCAGCTGGCTGGTGGCGTGGAACGATAACCCCGACGATGAAAGCGCCAGTTTCGTACGCGACACACCGCGCGCCACCACCAGCATCAGCGACTACGACATTCATTACCCACAGGTGCTGAATAACGAACTGCGCAAGCAACTGGTCGGTTCGGACAACGGCGGCCTGGCGATTCCGGTAGTGGAAGTACCCGCCGGCCAAGCCAAGGACACCGTGACCCTGTTCCTCTCCGGTGACGGCGGCTGGCGCGACCTGGACCGCGACGTGGCGGGCGAGATGGCCAAGATCGGCTACCCGGTGGTGGGCATCGACACCCTGCGCTACTACTGGCAGCACAAGACGCCGGAGCAAAGCGCCAAGGACCTCACCGAGCTGATGCAACACTACCGGCAAAAGTGGGGCACCAAGCGCTTCGTGCTGACCGGTTACTCGTTCGGCGCCGACGTATTGCCGGCGATCTACAACCGTATGCCAGAGAACGAACAGCAACGGGTGGACGCGATCATCCTGCTGGCCTTCGCCCGCACCGGCAGCTTTGAAATCGAAGTGGAAGGCTGGCTGGGCAACGCCGGCAAAGAAGCCGCCACCGGCCCGGAAATGGCCAAGCTGCCGCCTGAGAAAGTCGTGTGCATCTACGGCGCCGAAGAAGTCGACGAGAGTGGCTGCACCGACAAGACCGCCGTGGGCGAAGCCATGAAGCTGCCGGGCGGGCATCACTTCGATGAGAACTACCCGGCGCTGGCCAAGCGGTTGGTGGATATTATCGTCAAGCATCAGGCCAAAGCCGAATAATTCCAGCTTAATCCAAGACCCAATGTGGGAGCGGGCTTGCCCGCGATAGCGGTGGCTCAGTCACAGTAGCGTTGACTGACACTCCGTCATCGCGGGCAAGCCCGCTCCCACAGTGGTACGTGGTGTTGATGAAAACTAGCGCGGTTCGATGTGCGCAATCATCAGTTGCACCGTCTCATTGCCACGAAATTCATTCACATCCAGCTTGTAGGCCAATTCCACCCAACGCACCGTCGGGTTTGGCCACACTTCGCGGTCCACACCAAAGGCGATGCCATCGAGCTTCACCGACCCGCATTCGCTCTTGAGCACCACTTTCAAATGCCGCTCACCCACCACCCGCTGCTCCACCAACTGGAATACCCCGTGAAACAACGGCTCGGGAAAGTGCTGCCCCCACGGGCCGGCATGGCGCAGGGCGCGGGCCAGTTCCAGGTGAAACTCTTCCACCGCCAGGGTGCCGTCTGAAAGCAGGCGACCGGTGAGGTCTTCTTCGCGCAGTTGCCGGCGCACTTCGGCATCGAAGGCTTGCGCAAACAACGGGAAGTTGGCCTCGGGCAAGGTCAGCCCCGCCGCCATAGCGTGGCCGCCGTACTTGGTGATCAGGTTGGGATGCTGGCTGGCGACGACCGCCAGCGCATCGCGGATATGAAAGCCTTGCACCGAGCGTCCAGAGCCCTTGAGCAGGCCATCACCGGCATCGGCGAAGGCGATGGTCGGGCGGAAATAACGCTCCTTCATACGTGACGCGAGGATCCCGATCACCCCTTGGTGCCACTCCGGGTCAAACAGGCACAGACCGTACGGCATCGACTCCACCGGCAGGTCCTTGAGCTGGGCCAGGGCCTCGCGCTGCATGCCTTGCTCGATGGACTTACGGTCCTGGTTCATGCCGTCCAGTTGCGCGGCCATTTCCCGTGCGGCGGCGAAGTCCGTGGTAAGCAGGCATTCGATGCCCAGGCTCATATCATCCAGGCGTCCGGCGGCATTCAGGCGCGGGCCGAGGATAAAACCCAGGTCGGTGGAGGTGATACGCGCATGATCACGCTTGGCCACTTCCAGGATCGCCTTGATCCCCGGCCGCGCCCGACCGGCCCGAATACGCTCCAGCCCCTGATGCACGAGGATGCGGTTGTTGGCGTCCAGCGGCACCACGTCAGCGACGCTGCCCAGGGCCACCAGATCAAGCAGTTCACCGATGTTCGGCTGGGGCTTGTTGTCATACCAACCCAGGCTGCGCAACCGTGCACGCAGGGCCATCAATACATAGAAGATCACGCCGACCCCGGCCAGGGCCTTGCTGGGAAACGTGCAGCCCGGCTGGTTAGGATTGACGATGGCGTCAGCGGCCGGCAGTTCATCGCCGGGCAAGTGGTGGTCGGTGACCAGCACTTGCAACCCCGCCGCTTTCGCCGCCGCCACGCCTTCGACGCTGGAGATACCGTTGTCCACGGTGATCAGCAACTGCGGCTCGCGCTGCAGCGCCACCGCGACGATTTCCGGGGTCAGGCCGTAGCCGTATTCGAAGCGGTTGGGCACTAGGTAGTCGACATGGGCCGCCCCGAGCAAACGCAGGCCCAGGGTGCCTACGGTGCTCGCTGTGGCGCCATCGGCGTCGAAGTCACCGACGATCAGGATGCGCTGGCGCTGCTCCAGAGCCGTCACCAGCAAGTCCACCGCGGCGTCGATGCCCTTGAGCTGCTGATAGGGAATCAACCGCGCCAGGCTCTTGTCCAGCTCGGCCTCCGACTGCACCCCGCGTGCGGCGTAAAGGCGGGTCAACAGCGGCGGCAGTTCACCGAGAAAAGGCAGGACGGCGGGCAATGGGCGGGGATCGATACGCATGGGGTGACGGGAGCTTCTCTTCTAATACATCGGTTAAACACAGATAGTGAACGCAACAAGATCAAATGTGGGAGCTGGCTTGCCTGCGATGCATACGACTCGGTACATCAGACACACCGAGTGGATGCCCTCGCAGGCAAGCCAGCTCCCACCTTTTCAACCGCGCTCGCCGACCAGCCATTGCAGTTGCACTTCATGCTGGCCACGGTCATCGGTCACAAAGATCGTGCCTTCGCTGATCATCACGTCCCACTTGATCACCCGCGGCATGTCCTTGGCCAGGGTCTCCAAGACTTCCTGGGGCACGGCAGCGATGTGCACGTTTTTCAGGTTGTTGGCCACCGGCACCACCTTGCCTTCCCACACGCGCAGGCTGCCATAGGCCAGCAGGCTGGTGCGTTCGGTGCGGCGCGAGCACCAGGTCAGGCGGTCGGCATCCGGCTGGCCGACTTCGATCCAGTGCAAAACCCGATCATCCAGGCTCTTTTCCCAAAGGGCCGGTTCGTCCACATCCGACAGGCCACGCCCGAACGCCAATTGCTCGTTGTACCAGAGGGCGTAGGCCAGCAGGCGCACGGTCATGCGCTCTTCGGTTTCCGAAGGGTGGCGGGCGATGGTCTGTTTGACGCTCTCGTACACCGAGCGGTCGAGGTCGGTGAGGTTGAGTTCGAATTTGTAGGTCGTGGACGGCTGGGCCATGAACGGGCTTCTAAAGACAAGGAAAGGCGGCCAGTCTAACCGATGGCGAGGGCATTGAACGAATACTGCGCTGCATCCGCGCGGCTCGCCTATGTTAAAAAGCAGGACATCATCGTCCCGCGCTCGTAAGGATCCCCATGTCGCTTAATGCCAAACCACTTGCCGGCCTGAAAGTCATCGAACTGGGCACCCTGATCGCCGGCCCGTTTGCCTCACGCATTTGCGCTGAATTCGGCGCCGAGGTGATCAAGGTCGAATCCCCGGACGGCGGCGACCCGCTGCGCAAATGGCGCAAGCTGTATGAAGGTACTTCGCTGTGGTGGTTCGTGCAGGCGCGCAACAAGCAGTCGCTGACGCTCAACCTCAAGCACCCTGAGGGGCTGGCGATCCTCAAGCAACTGTTGGCCGACGCCGACATCCTGATCGAAAACTTCCGCCCAGGCGTGCTGGAGAAACTCGGCCTGAGCTGGGAAACCCTGCACGCCCTCAACCCCAAGTTGGTGATGGTGCGCCTCTCGGGCTTCGGCCAGACGGGCCCGATGAAGGACCAGCCGGGGTTTGGCGCGGTGGGCGAGTCCATGGGCGGCTTGCGCTATATCACCGGCTTCGAGGACCGCCCGCCCGTGCGCACCGGTATCTCCATCGGCGACTCGATTGCCGCGTTGTGGGCAGTGATCGGCGCGCTGATGGCGCTGCGTCACCGCGAAGTCAACGGCGGCCTGGGCCAAGTGGTGGATGTGGCGCTGTATGAAGCCATCTTCGCCATGATGGAAAGCATGATCCCCGAGTTCGATGTGTTCGGGTTTATCCGTGAGCGCACCGGCAACATCATGCCTGGCATCACCCCGTCCTCGATCCACACCACCGCAGACGGCAAGCATGTGCAGATCGGCGCCAATGGCGATGCGATCTTCAAGCGCTTCATGCGGGTGATCGGCCGTGACGACCTGGCGAACGACCCTGCACTGGCCAGCAATGACGGGCGTGACGCTCGCCGCGACGAGCTGTACGGCGTGATTGATCGCTGGGTCAATTCGCTGTCGCTCGACCAGGTGATTGAACATCTGAATAAAGCCGAGGTACCCGCCAGCCGCATCTACAGCGCCGAAGACATGCTGGGCGACCCGCAATTCCTGGCCCGGGAAATGTTCCTCAAGGCGCAGTTGCCGGGCGGCAAGGATTTCAAGATGCCCGGCATCGTGCCCAAGCTCTCGGACACACCGGGCAGTTGCGAATGGGTCGGCCCGCAACTGGGTGAACACAACAGCCTGGTGCTCAATGCCCTGGGCTACGACGCGGCGGCTATCACTCGCCTGCGCGAGGATGGCGCGATCTGACAAATCCCAGGCAAAAAGAAACCCCGAGCAGTGGGGAGACAACTCGGGGTTAAACGTGGTCTACAAAAAGACCCGCACAGCAAGCGACAAACACCGGAGCACAATGCCTGCTCTTGCTGTTACAAACTCTGACTGACCACCTTGTAGGAAGGTTCCGAAGAAAAATAATGTTTCATGCCAGTGCGCCGCCACGGGTTTGGGAGGCGTTGCGCAAGGCAGCGATGACTGAAGGTTCCAGGCGCCCTTCGGCGATTTTCAGGTCGCGGAGCAGGCAATCCACCACATCCACCAGCGCGCGCTTGTCGCTCAATTGCGCACGATCGACTTCACGTTCAACCACGATGGCGCCACCGGGGTTCTTCACGGTTACCAGGCAGTCGTCGCGCATACCGGCAGAGGTCAGCGTAACCTGATAAGGGCTCAGTGCTTGGCTGAGCAATAGGTTGATACTTTCCATCTCGATCACCACTCAATCATTCGAAAAAGGTTCGAAAAACAAAAATGTCACGAAGAGGCTGACATTCAAGTGACCCGTGCTCAAAGCAGAAAGTTCTACCTTTTGTGTAATCCACTGCCTGAGGAAAACGAGCATGCACGGAAAAGATGACAGAGAAAAAACAACGGCGCACAGGCTAGAATCCCTGGATTGTCCCGGGAGCCTGCCTTGAGAGCTGCGTCTGAACCGCCCTTGCGTATCGTGATTGCCGACGATCACCCGATTTTCCTGATTGGCCTGCGCGCCGTGCTCGAACGTGACCCGCATATCAGCATCGTCGGCGAGGCCAATTCCCCCCAGGCCCTCAGTGCGTTGTTGCAACACTGTGCCTGCGATGTGGTGGTGACCGACTTCATGATGCCCGTCGAGCCCCAAGCCGACGGGCTGCGCTTGATCGAGCAACTGCGCCGGCACTATCCGCACCTGCCCATTGTGGTGGTGACCATGCTCAACAATGCCGGGTTGTTTCATTCCATCCTGGCATTGGGTGTGATGGGCCTGCTGAGCAAGGCCAGCCTGGCCGATGAGCTGCCCCAGGCGATCCGCCAGGTGCGCCAACAACGCACCTATGTGGCCCAGACCATCCGCCAGGCGCTGAGCCTGGCCGGGGAAGTCGGCGCTGATCGCCTGCATTCCCAGGAGCACCTGTCACCCCGGGAACTGGAGGTGATTCGCCTGTTGGCCAGTGGCATGACGGTGGGCGAGATCGCCGCGCACCTGCATCGCAGCAAGCAGACCGTCAGCGCGCAAAAAGTCAGCGCCATGCGCAAGCTGGGGCTGGCCAACGATGCAGCCCTGTTTATTTACGTGCAGGAACACGGGCTGGCCTAGCCTGGAACGCAATCCATTGCTTGAGCGCCGCGGCGTCCATCGGCCGGGCGATAAAGCAGCCTTGCAGCCACGCCGCGCCCAGTTCGCCCACAGCGTGATAGTCGGCGGCGGTTTCCACGCCGGTGACCACCACGGCAACGTCCAGGCGCGCTGCCATGCTCATGGCGCCCGCCACCACAGCGGCCTTGCGGTCATCATTGGCCATCCCGCAGGCAAACGCCGGGGGAATTTTCAGCTCGGTAAAAGGCAGTTCCAGCAAATGCTGCAGGCTGGTGCCGCCCGTGCCGAAGTCGCCGATGGACAACTGGCAACCCAACATGCGCAAGCGCAGCAAGCCGGTGACATGGGCGCTGTCGGTTTTCAAGGTCGAGGTTTCCACCAGCTCCAGCGTCAGGCTATGGGCGGGTACACCGTGCAACTGCAGCAGACCTTGCAGCACCTGGGGAAAGTGCTCGCGCTCCAGCATGCGCCCGGGGATGTTCACGGCCACTGGCAGCACCTGGCCGCTTTCGCCCATCACCTGGTTCGCCAGGCCAAGCGCCTGCTCCAGCACGTGCCAGGTAAACGCCTCTTCCATGCCGGCAAACTCCAGTACCGGCAGAAACTCGTCAGGCAGCAACAGCTCACCGTCCGGCAACTGCCAACGCGCCAGCGCCTCCACCCCTTGCAACACACCGGCCTGACTGACGATGGGCTGGTACCAGACCCTGCCACAGGCTGCGATAGTCGCCTGACTGACGTCCGCCGAGGGCGGCAGTTGTTCTCGCTCGCTCAAGCCCAACAGTTGGCGCACGCGCTCCCAGGACAGCACCGGTGGCCCCGGGCGAAAATGAACCTGGCAATCGCTCAGTAGTTGCCCGATCAACTTGGCCGAAGCCGGCTTGGGCAAACACGCCAAGACCTTGAGCCCCAATTGGCAGGCCATGTTCGCCACACCTTCTAGCACGTCGGGCTCGGCGTTGCTGAGCAGGATCAATACTTGGGCCAGGCGGCGTTCCGCCAACTCGCGGATCAATTCCAGGCCATCGCCCTGCTCCAGGTACAAATCGCAGATGGCGATATCCACCGGGCCTTTGCTGTCCAGAGACTGGCGGGCGGTTTCAACCGTTTCCGCGGCCCGTACATTGAACACGCCGTTGGCATTGAGCATCTGGTGCAGAGCCATCAGTTGAAACGGGTTGTCTTCGAGGATCAGGACGTTCAGGGATCGCATGGGTAGGGATGTCGGTACAGGGAAAGTGCTGCACAGTAGCCACATGCTGTGGTGTACCCCATAGGACGTGTCCTAAAAGCTTGCTTAAATGTGGGAGGGGCAAGCCTTGTCGGTCAAGCGCAGATCTCCTGTGGGGCTTGCCTGCGAAGGCGGTGTGTCAGTCACTACATCTGTTACTGCACTACCGCTATCGCAGGCAAGCCAGCTCCCACATTTGATCGTCGTTGCCTTGAGCATTGCGTTCGCTTAGCTGATCGGCATTAAGGTGTCAGGCATCCAGATAGGGTAGCAGGTCGCGACGAAACGCCTTGAGCACCTCGGACAAGCGCAACCAGGGTTCTTCAAGCTCGGCGCCGCGCTGCTCTCGGGCGCATTGCTCAAGGGCGACACAGGCCTTGGCCAGTGGCAGTGCGTCCACCAGCGAGCAAATGCCCTTGAGCCGGTGCAGCGATGCATTCAAGCGTGCCACGTCGCGCTCGGCCAGGGCTCCCGCCAATACCTCGTGTTCGTGGTCCAGGCTCTTGGCCAGTTCCTGCAACATGCTTTGCAGCACCGGGCCATCGGCCTGGGTCATGGTGCGCAGGGCCTGGATATCGAACGAACGCTGGGGCGCCACGCGGGCCAGCACTTGGGTCCAGTGTTCCAGGGTCACCGGCTTGACCAGCAGCTCATCCATACCGGCGTCCTCGCAGCGGCGTTGTTCATCTTTCATGGCGTTCGCGGTGCAACCCACCAGCGCGCTACGAGGCCGTTGCTCCTCGGCTTCGAGGCGCCGTATCGCCGCACTCAAGGCATAACCGGACATGCCGGGCATCTGGCAATCGGTGACCAACACGTCAAAACGCTGCTCACGCCAGCATTGCAACGCGGCCTCGGCCGACTCCAGAGCGACCACTTGATGACCGAGGAACTGCAACTGCTGCGCCAGCACCAGGCGGTTGGCCGCCAAATCATCCACCACCAGTACCGACAGGCTACGCCCCGTCGGTGACAACGTCGCGGTGGGCGTTGCCGGCACATCATCGGTGCTGACCCGGTCCAAGCGCAGGTCAATGCACACCACCGTCCCCTCGCCCACCACGCTGTCGAGGTGAATGCTCCCGCCCATCAATTCCACCAGTTGCTTGCAGATACTCAGGCCCAGACCGGTGCCGCCGTGTTGCGCAGCGGTCAGGGCGCTCACTTGGGTAAACGGCTTGAACACCCGCGGCTGTTGCTCGGCGCTGATGCCTGGGCCGCTGTCCTTGACGCACAGGTGCAGGTATTCGCTATCGGTCTCATCCCGTTGGCAGGTCACGCTGAGGTGAACCCCGCCCCGCTCGGTAAACTTGAGCGCATTGCCCAACAGGTTGTGCATCACCTGGCGTAACCGCAGCGGGTCGAACCAGTAATAACCCTGAGCAGCCGGATCAAACGCCAGGGTCAGATGCAGGCCTTTCTTTTGCGCCGTGGCTTCGAACAGGCTCTGGATACCCTCGAAAAAGCGCTTCAACTCAGTGGTCTGTGGCGCCAGTTGCAGGTGGCCGGCTTCGATCTTGGCCAAGTCCAGGCTGTCGCCCATCAGCGCAATCAGCTCGCGCGCCGAACGATGGGCCACCTGCAGCGCCTCGGAAACCGGCTGGCCGCTTGCCAGACAACGCTCTTGCTCCAGTTCGAGCAAGCCAATGATGGCAGTCATGGGGGTGCGAATCTCGTGGCTCAAGGCCGAGAGAAATGCACTTTTGGCGTAGTTCGCTTCGTCGGCGGCCTGGCGAGCGTCCATCAACTGGCGCTCCAGGTCTTTGCGTTCGTTGATATCGATCCAACCGCCCAACAATCCCTGCAGACGGCCCTGGGCATCAAAAAAAGGCACGGTCCACTGGTAGACGTGATAACTGCCGCCGTTGAGCTCCAATTGCCGGTCGACAAACAACGGCTGCTGCGTGGCCAATTGCTCCATGTGGCCTTCGTGCAGCCGCGCCGCTGTGGCGTCGGGCACGACCTTGCTCTCCATCAGCGTCAGGCCCTGGATCAGCTCCAGCCGGGTCGCCAATTGCTGTTCATAACTTTTATTGCAGGTCACCAGGCGCCCGTCCAGGTCGCGGACGAACAGCGGGTTGGGCATGCCGTCGAGCAGTGCGCGCTTGAACGCCAACTGGTCATTGAGCCGTTGCTCGGCCTCCAGCCGTTGGTGAATCTGGCGCTTGAGCCGGCTGTTCCACACCAGCGACACCAACACAAACAGCAGCGCCGTGGCCACCGTCCAATAGGCCCATGGCGGTACCCGTTGCCAGGCCGGCAGCGGAATCGCCACGGCACCGATCCAACGCAAGCGCAAGGCACTCAACTCAGCCACCGGCAGCGCCTCCAGGGCCTTGTTCAGAATGCTCAGCAGCTCAGGCTGGTCCTTGCGCACCGACAGGCAGTTGGACGACCACTTGCCATCGACACTGCGGCCGATACGCAGGCCATCTTCCGGGTAACTCTGCACTTCCACTTCAGTTTGAATGGTAGCGGCCGCCTCGCCCCGTCGTACCAGCTCACGGGCCTGGTTGTAATTGTCCACCAGGCGCAACGTGATGTTCGGATGCGCATGGCGAATATCATTTTCCAATACATGACGTGCCGGCAGCGCCAGCACCTTGCCGTCCAACTGCTTCAAGCCGGTGAGCGGCGCGGCATCGGCACGCTCGACAAACACCCAGCCGGACCCACCATAGCCATGGCTGAAGTTGAGCACTGTGCTGCGCTCGCGGTTAACGGCCAGGGTCGTGTTCATCTGCGCCCTGCCTGTTTCCAGCCATTCCAGGGTTTGCGCGGTGGAGTGCACCTCTTCAAAGATAAATTGCAAACCGGTCATGCGCGTGATGCGATGCAACAAATCCACATTCAAGCCAACCCAGTGGCCATCCTTATCCTTGAATATGTACGGAGACATCTGCTGGGCCACCACCACGACATGGGGATGCTCGCGCACCCAGGCCTGTTGCGACGCCGACAACGCAATGCGCTCACCACTGATACCGACGCCGAGCCCGGTGGTCCAGCGCGCGAGGATTTCACGCTGCACCGACTCGTCGAGGCTTGCCAGCGCGCGATTCATCATGGCCCCCAACAACGGATCTGCCTGGCGGGTGGCGAAGGCAAAACCGATGGGCGCCAGCCGGCTCTGCTCCTTGATCTGCAACCCCAGGTAAGGCCGCAGCGATTTATAGGCGCGCACAATCACTTCGTTGCCGATAAACGCATCGACGTCACCTTGCTTCAAGGCTTCGAGGCCGCTGTAGAGGTTGGGGGCGAGCATGATGTGGCTGTCGGGATACGCCGCGTGCACCTTCTGCACGTTGGCGTAGCCGTCGAGCAACACCAGCTTCTTGCCGGCCAGATCGTCGCCTTGGGTATCGTCGCGACGCAGCACCACCACCGAGCGGTCGGGCATGTAGTCCGGGGTGAATTGCAGGCCGGGTACGTCACGCTCGTAACCATTGGCACTGGTGAGAATGTCGATGGTGCCGTTGCGCAGGGCTTCAACCGCCTGGGCGCGCTCGGAAAAGCCCAGCACTTGCATGGGCACACCCAGCCGCGCGCCAACCAGGCTCAAATAATCGGCGCTGATGCCCTGGTAGCGATTGCGGTCGCGGGTGATATCGATCGGCTGGTAGTCATCTATCGAGATGCCCACTTTGAGTGTCCGATGCGCCGCCAACCACTGCTGCTCCGTCGGCGCCAGCGGCATAGGTTCAAGCGGGATAAACGCCGGCACCAGTTTGAACGGCAGGCTGACGGCGGCCAGGCTCATGGGCACCTGGATGAGCCAAAACAGGCACACCAGCTTCAACGTCCATTGGATCAAAACCTGCACCGGTTGGGTTTCCTTGATTGGGCGACTGGGCAAGTATGGCTCGCCAGAATGAAAAAGCCCGTCACGAGGACGGGCTTGGCCGACTGCAAAAAAGCTGAATGCATACCTGTAGCAGCCTGATATCCGCCTCATGGTCAGCGGGTGAGTTAGCTGAATGTGGGAGCCGGGCTTGCCCGCGATGCAGACGCCTCGGTATTCAGTCGTACCGAGGCGCCTGCATCGCAGGCAAGCCAGCTCCCACACAAACCCGCTACCCCATTCTTGATTAGAGCGGCTTGCCCCGATTGCCATGCTGGCTGACGAACGCCTGCACCGCCTTCAGGTCGTTGGCCAACACCGTGCAGCGCTCTTCGCGCTCGAACAGGTCGGTCAAATGCTCCGGCAGTTCCAGCGCCTTGCCAATGCCGGCTTTCTCGACCGCTTCCGGGAACTTGACCGGGTGCGCGGTACCGAGGATCACCATTGGAATATCCAGGCTGCGGCGGCATTCGCGGGCGGCTTTCACGCCGATAGCCGTGTGCGGGTCGAGCACTTCGCCGGTCTCGGCATAGACCTGCGCGATGGTTTCGCAGGTCTGCGCATCGTCCACGGCCAGGGAATCGAACAGCTTGCGGGTTTCGGTCCAGCGCTCTTGCTCGACGCTGAAACCGCCACCTTGCTTGAAGCTGTTCATCAACTCGGCCAGGGCTGCGCCGTTACGACCGTGCATGTCGAACAGCAGGCGCTCGAAGTTCGACGACACCATGATGTCCATGGACGGCGACAGCGTGGCGTGCAGGGTTTCCTTCACATACTGGTTGCCGCTCATGAAGCGATGCAGGATGTCGTTGCGGTTGGTGGCGACGATCAACTGGTTGATCGGCAGGCCCATGTTGCGCGCCAGGTAACCGGCAAAAATGTCGCCGAAGTTGCCGGTCGGCACCGAGAACGACACCGAACGCGCCGGGCCACCCAACTGCAGCGAAGCGTGGAAGTAGTAGACGATCTGGGCCATGATCCGCGCCCAGTTGATCGAGTTGACCGCCACCAGGCGCGTACCCTTGAGGAAGCTCTGGTCAGCGAAGCTGTTCTTGACCATTTCCTGGCAGTCATCGAAGTTGCCTTCGATGGCGATGTTATGAATGTTCTCACCAAAGATGGTGGTCATCTGCCGACGTTGCACTTCCGACACGCGCTTGTGCGGGTGCAGGATGAAGATGTCGACGTTTTCGCAGTGCTTGCACCCTTCGATGGCCGCCGAGCCGGTATCGCCGGAGGTAGCACCGATGATCACCACGCGCTCGCCACGTTTTTCCAGCACGTAGTCGAGCAGGCGACCGAGCAGTTGCAGGGCGAAGTCCTTGAACGCCAGGGTCGGGCCGTGGAACAACTCCAGTACCCACTCATTGCCGTTCAGTTGGCGCAGGGGCGCGATGGCGTTGTGGGAAAACACGCCATAGGTTTCTTCCAGAATCTTCTTGAAGTCCGCATCCGGAATGCTGCCGGTCACGAACGGGCGCATCACTCGGAAAGCCAGCTCGTGATACGGCAGGCCGGCCCAGGAGGCGATTTCTTCCTGGGTGAAGCGTGGCAGGTTTTCCGGCACATACAGGCCGCCGTCGGTGGCAAGGCCTGCCAGCAGAACGTCTTCGAAATTCAGGGCCGGTGCCTGGCCGCGGGTGCTGATGTAACGCATGACTGGCTCCTCTAAAACATTCTCGAACAGGGGCCGCCGAATGGACGGGGCCCCTGGAACAAATCGGTTAGTTCAAGTGCTCGACGCGAATGCGCACCACCGGGCCGACCACGCCTTGCAGGGCTTCGAGGGCATGGATGGCATCGTTGATGTGCTGTTCGAGCACGCGGTGGGTCAGCAGGATCATCGGCACCTGGCCGTTTTGCTCCTCGACTTCCTTCTGCATGATCGACTCGATGTTGATACCGCGCTCCGACAGGATGCTAGCTACCTGGGCCAACACGCCTGGATGGTCCTGGGCCTGGATGCGCAGGTAGTAGGCACTTTCGCAGGCTTCGATCGGCAGGATCGGGTGGGCCGACAGCGAGTCCGGCTGAAAGGCCAGGTGCGGCACGCGATTTTCCGGGTCGCTGGTCATGGCGCGAACCACGTCCACCAAGTCGGCGATCACCGACGACGCGGTCGGCTCCATGCCGGCACCGGCGCCGTAGAACAAGGTAGAACCGGCGGCGTCGCCGTTGACCATCACCGCGTTCATCACACCATTGACGTTGGCGATCAGGCGGTCGGCCGGGATCAGCGTCGGGTGAACCCGCAACTCGATGCCCGCCGGGGTGCTGCGCGCCACGCCCAGGTGCTTGATACGGTAGCCCAGGGCTTCGGCGTAGTTGACGTCGGCGGTGGTCAGCTTGGTGATGCCTTCGGTGTAGGCCTTGTCGAACTGCAGCGGGATACCAAAGGCGATGGAGGCCAGGATGGTCAGCTTGTGGGCGGCGTCGATGCCTTCCACGTCGAACGTCGGGTCGGCTTCGGCGTAACCCAGGGCCTGGGCTTCGGCCAGCACGTCTTCGAAGGTACGGCCCTTCTCGCGCATTTCGGTGAGGATGAAGTTACCGGTGCCGTTGATGATGCCGGCTACCCAGTTGATGCGGTTGGCGGACAGGCCTTCACGGATCGCCTTGATCACCGGGATACCACCGGCCACCGCGGCTTCGAACGCTACGATCACGCCCTTCTCGCGGGCCTTGGCGAAGATCTCGTTGCCGTGCACGGCGATCAGCGCCTTGTTGGCGGTGACCACGTGCTTGCCGTTCTCGATGGCCTTGAGCACCAGCTCGCGGGCCACGGTGTAGCCGCCTACCAGCTCGATAACGATATCGATCTCAGGGTTGGTGGCTACGGCGAACACATCGTTGGTAATCGCAATACCGGTCGTTTCGAACTGAGGCTTTGGCGAACGCGTGGCAATCTGCGCCACTTCAATCCCGCGACCTGCGCGGCGGGAAATTTCTTCAGCGTTACGCTGAAGTACGTTGAAGGTACCGCCACCGACGGTCCCTAACCCACAGATGCCTACTTTGACCGGTTTCACTGAAGAACTCCCCATGAAACGGCCGACGCTAGGTCGGCCGTGAAAACAGCCGCACAACTGCGGCTCTCAATTAATGACTCGCCGACGGTTCGGCGGGCCATGATCGTCAAAGGCTCAACGATAAATGCTTACTTGGCACCCAGTGCCAGTTTGGCAACTTGCGGCGCCGGCTGGTAGCCCGGAATCACCTGGCCGTCGGCCAAAACGATGGCCGGTGTACCGTTCACACCAATGGACTGGCCCAGGGCGAACTGCTTGGAAACCGGGTTGGCGCATTTGGCCGATTTGATTTCCTTGCCGTCGACCATCTTGTCCATGGCCGCTTTCTTGTCGGCCGAGCACCACACCGCCTGCAACTGCTCGTCACCCGGCGAACCCAGGCCCTGGCGCGGGAAGGCGACGTAGCGCACTTCCACGCCCAACTTGTTCAGTGCCGGGATTTCAGCGTGCAGCTTGTGGCAGTACGGGCACGTGGTGTCGGTGAACACGGTGATGTGGGTCTTGGTCTCGCCAATGGCGGGGTACACCACGGTTTCAGCCACCGGGATACCGTTGATCAGCTTCGACACGCCCAGGCGCTCGGCCTTCTCGGTCAGGTTGACCGGCTTGCCGTCCTTGAGCTGGAACAGGTAGCCCTGCACGATGTACTGGCCATCGGCGCTGGCGTACAGCACACGGCTGCCCTTGAGCTTGACTTCATACAGGCCGGCCATGGGGCTGGCGCTGATGCTTTCGATAGGCGTGTCGAGCGCCAGGTTGGCCAGGCTCTTGCGAATGGTTTGCTCGGCCGCATCATCGGCGACCGCAAAGGTGGAAACCAACGCAATGGCTGCGGCGGCAATAATCTGGGTCAAGCGCATGGGAACTCCTGAAGGCAGAGGCAGGGACGGGAGCAGAATACTGATCTGGAACACAACGGGTGCCGTCCCCTTTGCGAACCGGCAAAGCCTACCACAGTTGGGCGGGAGGGCAGACCGCGACAGCTAAAATGGGCCATTTCTGACGGTTTTATCCGCGCGGGTGGTGCTTGGCGTGCATGTCCTGCAAACGTGCGCGTGCCACATGGGTGTAGATCTGGGTTGTGGATAAGTCGCTGTGCCCAAGCAGCATTTGCACCACGCGCAAATCCGCACCGTGGTTGAGCAAATGGGTGGCGAACGCATGGCGCAAGGTGTGGGGTGACAGCGCTTTGCCGATCCCGGCCACCTTGGCCTGGTGCTTGATGCGGTGCCAGAAGGTCTGGCGGGTCATCTGCTCGCCGCGCTGGCTGGGAAACAGCACGTCGCTGGGGCGCCCCCCAAGCAGCTCGTGGCGCGCATCGCGCATGTAGCGCTCGACCCACACAATCGCCTCCTCGCCCATCGGCACCAGCCGCTCCTTGCTGCCCTTGCCCATCACGCGCAACACGCCCTGGCGCAGGTTGACCTGCTCCAGGGTCAGGCTGATCAGTTCGGTGACGCGCAGGCCGCAGGCATACAGCACCTCCAGCATGGCACGGTCGCGCTGGCCGATGGCCTCGCTCAGGTCCGGGGCCGCGAGCAGGGCATCGACGTCGGCTTCCGACAAGGATTTGGGCAACGGCCTGCCGAGTTGCGGCATGTCGATTTGCAGGGTCGGGTCGACGGCAATGAGTTTTTCCCGCAGCAGGTAGCGATAAAAGCCACGCACGCCGGAGAGGAATCGCGCAGTGGAGCGCGGTTTGTAGTTCTGCTCCAGGCGCCAGGCCAGGTGATCGAGGATCAACTCGCGCCCGGCATTGATCAGTTCGAGGTTTTTCTCCTGCAGCCAGCCGTTGAACAGCGCCAGGTCGCTGCGGTAGGCCTGGCGTGTGTTGTCCGACAGGCCTTTTTCCAACCAGAGGGCGTCGAGGAAGCGGTCGATCAGGGGATGGTCAATGGCAGGCATGGGCACTCAAGCGACTTAGCACAAGGCAATACGCGTATTATTTAAGGAACTGTGACAAGAGCCATTAGTCTTTCATAGCCCGCTATTTCAAGGAACAGGAAGCTTTAATGAACGAACAACAGATTTTGTTGGCTTTTGGCGGCATTGGCGTGGCCGCACTCGGCTGCCAGTGGCTGGCCTGGCGCCTGAAACTGCCGGCGATTCTGTTTCTTCTGCTGAGCGGGATTCTGGCAGGGCCGATACTCGGATGGCTCGACCCGCAAGAAATGTTCGGCCCTCTGTTGATGCCGTTGGTGTCGTTGGCAGTGGCGCTGATCCTGTTTGAGGGCAGCCTGACCCTGCACCTGTCGGAATGGAAGGAAATCGGCAGCGTCGTCCACCGGCTGGTCACCGTCGGCGCACTCTCGACCTGGGCGGTGATCACCCTGGCCACCCACTGGCTGCTGGGTTTCGACTGGATGCTGGCACTGCTGTTCGGCACCCTGACACTGGTCACCGGCCCAACCGTGATCGTGCCCATGTTGCGTGTGGTGCGTCCCAAAGCCTCCATCGCCAACATCCTGCGCTGGGAAGGCATCGTTATCGACCCGATTGGCGCACTGCTGGCGGTAGTGGTGTATAGCTTCATCATCGCCAGTGCATCGGGCGACGGTTTGAGCCACAGCCTGCTGACCTTCGGCGGCGTTATCCTTTGCGGCAGCCTGTTCGGCATCGCCGGTGGCTGGGTACTGGGGCAGATCATGCGCCGCCAGTGGTTGCCGGAATACCTGCATAACCTGGCGACACTGGCGGGCGTGCTGGGCATCTTCATTGCCTCCAACCAGGTGATGCATGAGTCCGGCCTGCTGGCGGTCACGCTGATGGGCATGTGGATGGCGAACATGAAAGGCGTGGATGTACGACACATCCTGCACTTCAAGGAAAACCTCAGTGTGTTGCTGATTTCCGGGCTGTTTATCCTGCTGGCGGCACGCCTGGACCTGAACGCCATGATCGCCCTGGGCCCGTTCGTGTTGATCCTGCTGTTGATCATCCAATTCATTGCACGCCCGTTGAACGTGGCGCTTTCGACCTTTGGCTCGGGGTTGAACTGGCGCGAGCGCGCGCTGCTGGCCTGGATCGCCCCACGGGGCATTGTGGCGGCGGCGGTGTCAGCGATCTTTGCGATCCGCCTGGATGAGGCTGGCCACGAAGGCGCGTTGTTGCTGGTGCCGCTGACCTTCGCGGTGATCATCGGCACCGTGGTGCTGCAAAGCGCCACGGCACGCCCCTTGGCCCGCCTGCTGAAAGTCGCCGAGCCGGCGCCCAGCGGCTTCCTGATCGTGGGTGCGAACGGCCCGGCGCGGGCACTCGGTAAAGCGTTGCAGCAATTGGGCAGCCGCGTGTTACTGACGGATTCCAGCTGGGAAAACATCCGCGCCAGTCGTATGGAAGGCTTGCCTACGTACTTCGGCAACCCGGCTTCCCAGCATGCCGAGTCCCATCTGGACCTGGTCGGCCTGGGACATCTGCTCGCGCTCTCGCCTTCTGGCGAACTGAATGCCTTGGCCACCATGCGTTTTCGCCATGACTTCGGCCATCGCCTGTTCGCCCTGGCCAGCAGCCAGGAAAACCGTCGCACCGACAAGCACAAGGCCAGCCATGAACACCGTGGCCATTTGCTGGGCAGCCAACCTTTGAGCTACACCAAACTGGCCAGCCTGTTGGGCCAGGGCGCCGAACTGTATAGCACCAACCTCACCGACGGCTTTGGCTGGGAGCAGTACCAGGCGTTGCACGGCGAGCGGGCTACCTTGCTGTTTGCCCGGGACACCAGCGGCTGGGTGCATGTGGTCTCGCCCGAGAGCAATTTGAAGCCTGTAGCGGGCTGGACCTTGCTGGCGGTCATTCAACCGCAGGCCAGCACCACCGAGTAATCAGTCAACAAAGCCAGGCAGTACCGGGACAGGGCGTTTATCTGCGTCAATCGCGACGAAGCTGAACACGCCCTGGATCGCCTTTTCACGGCCATCAGCGCTCATGCTCTCGACGAACACTTCAACCTCGACCTTGAGGCTGGTGTTGCCGACCTTGATCACCCGACCGATCAGCTCAACGATAGAGCCGGCCGGGATCGCGTGGTTGAAGTCGATACGGTCGGTGGAGACTGTCACCAAAGGTAAGCGACAGAAACGCGTGGCGGTGATGAACGACACTTCGTCCATCCATGCCAGGGCGGTGCCGCCGAACAGGGTGTTGTGGTGGTTGGTGGTGGGCGGGAACACGGCCTTGGTCACGTGAGTGACGGACAGGTCGGTACGGCGTTGGATTTCTTCGAGGCGGGTGGTCATGGGTCAATACCGGCGTATAGGCAAATTTCAGGCACAAAAAAGCAGCCCGTAGGCTGCTTTTTTCTGCATCGGGAAGCTGGACTTAAGCCAGTTTTTCCTTGATGCGAGCTGCTTTACCGGACAGGTCACGCAGGTAGTACAGCTTGGCTTTACGTACGTCACCGCGACGCTTGACGGCCATGCTGTCGATTTGCGGGCTGTAGGTCTGGAAAGTACGCTCTACGCCAACACCGTTGGAGATTTTACGAACAGTGAAAGCACTGTTCACACCACGGTTACGCTTGGCGATTACCACGCCTTCGAACGCTTGCAGACGCGAACGGTCGCCTTCCTTCACTTTCACCTGAACGACAATGGTGTCGCCCGGGGCAAAGGTAGGGATCTCTTTGGTCATCTGCTCTGCTTCGAGTGCAAGGATGATTTTGTTAGTCATGCTGTGCTCCTAAGGTAAGTCAATGGACCTACCATCGATACGTTGTTAACTATCGTCCCGCGCGAGGATGTATTCCTCGAGCAGCTTCTTCTCTTCTCCAGAAAGCGAGCGGCTTTCCAGAAGATCGGCGCGTCGTTCATAGGTCCGACCAAGGGACTGCTGTAAACGCCAACGCCGGATGTGTGCGTGATTGCCACTTAGCAATACGTCGGGAACACGCTGATCCACATACACCTCCGGACGGGTGTAGTGCGGGCAATCCAGCAAACCATCCGTGAAGGAATCTTCCTCCGCGGAGTCCGCATGCCCTAAAGCTCCGGGCAGCAGTCGTGTAACCGCATCTATCAGGACCATCGCCGGCAGCTCGCCGCCAGACAGGACATAGTCCCCAATCGACCACTCTTCATCGACATGAGCTTCAATAAAACGCTCGTCAATGCCTTCATAGCGACCGGCAATCAGGATCAAACTTTCCTCATTCGCCAGTTCGCGTACCGCCGCCTGTTTCAGCTGACGGCCTTGAGGGGACAGGTAAATTACCTTCGCCTTCTCCCCGGCGGCTGCCTTGGCCTGAACCAACGCGTCTTCCAGGGGCTTGATCTTCATCACCATGCCCGGGCCACCGCCAAATGGGCGATCGTCCACAGTGTGATGTCGATCCGTCGTGTAGTCTCGCGGGTTCCAACAGGTGAGCTGCAACAGCCCCTGTTTCACCGCCCGACTGGTGATGCCGTACTCGCTGATGGCGGAAAACATCTCGGGAAACAAACTGATCACTTCAATGCGCAAATTAGCCACGCTTAGAAGTCCGCGTCCCATTCCACCTTCATCTCGCCCGCGGCCAGGTCGACGGCCAACACGCATTGCTCGGTATAGGGCAATAGGCGTTCGCGATCATCCAGGCTGCCAGCGCAAGGCTTGACCACCATTACATCATTGGCGCCGGTTTCCAGAAGATGATCGATTTTCCCCAGCAATTGCCCGAGTTGATCAATAACCTTCAGACCTTCCAGCTGGTACCAGTAGTACTCGCCGTCGGTCAATTCAGGGAACAGGTTGCGCGGCACGCAGATCTCATAACCGGCCAGAAGACGAGCTTCTTCACGATCATCAAGACCCTTGAGCTTTGCGACCAGGAACTTGTCGCTCCCGCGTCCACTGACCAGCTCAACCTGCTTCACACTACCCTCGCGCTTGAGCGTCCAGGTTTTGTACTGCAACAGGTTTTCAGTCGGATCCGTAAAGGAATACACCTTCACTTCGCCGCGAACGCCATGAACAGAGTAAATCTTGCCGATAACGATCAAATCATCAGCAACAGCTGGCGTCGCGTTCATATTGCTCAGGCTGCGGCCTTAGCCGAGTCCTTCAACAGTTTTGCAACGCGCTCGGATGGCTGTGCGCCAACGCTCAGCCAGTAGGCTACGCGCTCTTGGTTCACGGACAGACGAACTTCTTGACCACGAGCAACAGGGTTGAAGAAACCAACCTGTTCCTTGTGCGAACCGTCACGCGGGTTGCGGCTGTCGGTTACGGTCAAGTGGTAAAACGGGCGCTTTTTGGAGCCGCCAAGGGCAAGACGGATTGTTAGCATGTGAACATCGTTCCTGTAGTCGGTGCTGCAAATCTAAATGCACAGCGGGCATAGGTGCCCGAAAGGCCGCATATTCTAAGGAATATCCGGACTTTTGCAAATGTCTTTTTCTGGCGCCTATCAGCGTGCCATTCAGATCTGCTATAGAGCCGTCGGTTAAAACGGCGAGTCAGCGCCCGCCAACGGCGGGTTTGCTGGAGATCCCACATCCTTGTGGGGCGGAGCGCAAGCAAGGCTTGCGCTCGAATACTTTACATTTTAGGCATGCCGCCGCCGGGCAACATACCGCCCATGCCGCGCATCATCTTGGCCATACCGCCCTTGGCGGAGAATTTCTTCATCATCTTCTGCATCTGCTTGTGCTGCTTGATCAAGCGACCGATGTCCTGCACCTGGGTGCCGGAACCCATGGCGATCCGGCGCTTGCGCGAACCGCTGATCAGCTCAGGGTCGCGGCGCTCGGCCGGGGTCATAGAGTTGATGATGGCTTCCATCTGCTTGAACTGTTTCTCTGCCGCGCCCTGGGCGTTGCCCATTTGCGCCAGGTTCACACCGCCGATGTTGGGCAGCTTGTCCATCAGGCCGCCGAGGCCGCCCATGTTCTTCATCTGTTGCAGCTGGTCGCGGAAGTCTTCGAGATCGAAGCCCTTGCCCTTCTTCAGCTTCTTGGCCAGTTTGTCGGCCTTGTCCTTGTCGAGCGTGGCTTCGGCCTGCTCGATCAGGCTGAGCACATCACCCATGCCGAGGATGCGCGAGGCGATACGCTCAGGGTGGAACGGCTCGAGCGCTTCGCTCTTCTCGCCCATACCGATGAACTTGATCGGCTTGCCAGTAATGGCACGTACCGACAGCGCGGCACCGCCACGGGCGTCGCCGTCGACCTTGGTGAGGATCACGCCGGTCAGCGGCAGTGCGTCACCAAAAGCCTTGGCGGTGTTGGCCGCATCCTGGCCAGTCATAGCGTCGACCACGAACAGGGTCTCGACCGGGTTGATCGCGGCATGCAGCGCCTTGATCTCGCCCATCATCTCTTCGTCGATGTGCAGGCGACCGGCGGTATCGACGATGACCACGTCGATGAACTTGAGCTTGGCTTCTTTAATAGCGGCGTTGGCGATGTCGACCGGCTTCTGGCTCAGGTCGGACGGGAAGAAGGTCACGCCCACTTCGCCCGCGAGCATTTCCAACTGCTTGATGGCCGCCGGACGGTACACGTCGGCCGATACCACCATCACGGATTTCTTCTTGCGCTCTTTGAGGAAGCGCGCCAGTTTGCCGGCGGTGGTGGTTTTACCCGCACCTTGCAGGCCCGCCATCAGCACGACGGCTGGCGGCACGGCACTGAGGTTCAGGTCTTCGTTGGCCGCGCCCATCAGGCTTTCGAGTTCGGCCTGGACGATCTTCACAAAGGCCTGGCCCGGGGTCAGGCTGCGGGACACTTCGGTGCCGACCGCACGCTCCTTGACCGAGTTGACGAAGTCCTTCACCACCGGCAAAGCCACGTCGGCTTCCAGCAACGCCATGCGCACTTCACGCAGGGTGTCTTTAATATTGTCCTCGGTCAGCTTGGCCTTGCCGGTAACGTGGCGCAGCGTCTGCGAGAGACGGTCAGTCAAGTTTTCAAACATGCGCGATCCTTTCAGGCCCTATTCATCGAAATGCAGGTAGACCGAGGTAATGGCGGCCCAGGCTGGGGGAAATCGCTATTAAAAACAGCGTTCGCCGAGCCTGCGGCGTGGGCAGGTCGCGGATTATAGCGAAGACTGCGCCCATGCACACCCGCTGTCTGGCCCGGGAGTCTTTCGTGCAACGCAGGTGTGTGCCAAACTCAACGCCTTTCGGGCTTGCCTACCAGGATTTATGCTCCCCTTGTCACCCAGTTTGCTACCCAGCCTCGCCGCCGCCATTTTGTATGCCGCTGCGACCCTCTATCAGGGCACTCGTCTGGCCCAAGGCACCAAAGCGGACAAACGTCTGCTCGTCGGCCTTGGCGTGCTGGCCCTGCTGGCCCATGCCGCCAGCCTGTTCACCCACCTGATGACCCCGGTCGGCCTGGGCCTGGACTTTTTCAGCGCCGCCAGCCTGATCGCCGCGGCCGTCATCGCGCTGACGCTGCTGGCCTGCTACCGGATTCCGGTGGAGAACCTGCTGGTGCTGCTATTCCCCCTGGGAATGCTGACGGTGCTGCTGGCGCAGTTCACCCCTACTGGCACCGTACAGGTGATCGACGAGGAGCCGGGCATCCTTGCCCACATCCTGTTGTCGATCCTCGCCTACGGCATGTTCACCATCGCGGTGTTCCAGGCCCTGCTCCTGCTGCTGCAGGATCACCAGCTCAAGCACAAGCACCCGTCCGGGTTGATCAAGAACTTCCCGCCGCTGCAAACCATGGAAAGCCTGCTGTTCGGGTTCCTGTGGGCCGGCTGGACCCTGTTGTCGCTGTCGCTGATCTCAGGCTGGCTGTTCGTCGAAAACCTGTTTGCCCAGCACCTGGTGCATAAAACCTTGCTGGCGTGCCTGGCCTGGGTCGTGTTCAGCGTGCTGCTGTGGGGGCGCAACCGCCTCGGCTGGCGTGGGCACAAGGCCATCCGCTGGACCCTGGCTGGTTTCTGCCTGTTGATGCTGGCCTATTTCGGCAGCAAGCTGGTTCGCGAATACATCCTGCATATCTGACGGGCAGTGATCATGGACAACTTGCCCTTAGGGCCGATGCTCGCCGTAATTGCCCTGCTGATTTTGTGGGCGGCGCTGTTTACCGCCATTGAAGCCGCGCAACAACACCTGCTGGCCCTACGCCCTGGCACACGCCAGGGCGACAAGGCGGCCGCACGCCTGAGCTTCCCGCGCCATAGCCTGATCCTGTGCAACAGCCTGTGCCGCGCCGCCGTGGTGATTCTCTGCACCCTGCTGGCGATCTATGCCTGGGCAGAGAACGGGCCCTGGCTAGGCTGGCTGATTTCCTGCGCAGGGCTGCTGGTGCTGGCCGACTACCTGCCACGCACCCTGGCTACCCGTCACCCCCAAGCAGTGCTGGGCTTTGGCAATACCTTGCTGGGCGTGCCGCTGAAAATCCTTTACCCGCTGGCCTGGCTGCTCAATGGCATCAGCCAGCTGTTATTGCGCCCGTTTGCGCGCAAAGCCGGCATGGTGAAAAACAGCGACGAGCCCCTGCCCGACCATGATGACGACCCAGAGCCCGACACCGACGCCGACCGCACTCCCGGCCTGCCCGGTATCCATGCCCTGGACAACATCACGGTCAACGACATCCTGGTGCCGCGCAGCGAAGTGGACGGCATCAACCTTGATGAGTCGATAGAAGACATCATCGAACAGTTGCGCACCTCGCCGCGCACCCGCCTGCCCGTGTTCCACAGCGACATCAACCAGGTGCAGGCCGTGCTCAATACCCGGCAGGTCCAACACCTGCTGCCCGACGCCAGCCTGACCAAAGAGGCCCTGCTCGCCGCCTGCCACGAGCCTTACTTCGTGCCGGAAAGCACGCCGTTGCAGCTGCAACTGCTGAATTTCCACAAACAGCAGCGGCGCCTGGGCATGGTGGTGGACGAGTACGGTGAAGTGCTGGGCATTGTCACTCTGGAAGATATTCTGGAAGAGATCGTCGGCGAATTCGAAAGCGATCAGGCGGTGGATAACCCGCATATCGAAGCCCAGCCCGATGGTCGCTACATCATCGACGGCGCCGCCTCGATCCGCGAACTGAACAAAAGCCTGGGCTGGCACCTGCCCAGCGACGGCCCCAAGACCCTCAACGGCCTGGTGACCGAAGCGCTGGAAACCATTCCCGATTGCGCGGTATGCCTGAAAGTCGGCCGCTATCGCCTGGAAATCCTCGAGACCGAGGACAACCGGGTGAGCAAAGTATTGATCTGGCATACCAGCCACGTGCCAGTGGCCGCCTGACCTCAGCAGGCTCAACCCGGTCAATGTGGGAGCTGGCTTGCCTGCGATGCAGGCGACTCGGTCCTTCAGTTGAACCGAGAGGATGCTATCGCAGGCAAGCCAGCTCCCACATTGATCCAGTTCCAGGCCATAGATCCTCGCCAGCCCCTTGTTGGATCCTTAGGCCCCTTCCTATAATCCCTGCGGCTTACCCAAGCCCCGCCAGACCGCGTGCTATCCGCACCCAGCGTGTCCTGGTACCGCCTTACCATGTCCGACCGGTGTTTGCTCCCATCCCGAGCCGCCCCGCGCACAGCCCTGATCCATGGGTGTTCGACCAATAATAATCCGCGTCCAAACGCGCAATAACCGTCAGGGATAACGTCATGAGCACCACCTACCAAGAGGCTGCGAGCGCCGCACCTGCCAACTCGACCGCCCGCGTCGCCACCGCGAGCATCGTCGGCACCGCCATTGAGTTCTACGATTTCTACATCTACGCCACGGCTGCCGCCCTGGTGATCGGCCCGGTGTTCTTCCCACAGACCTCCGGCACCGCGCAGATGCTGGCATCGTTCCTGACCTTCGGTATCGCTTTTATCGCCCGCCCTCTGGGGTCGGCGTTGTTCGGTCACTTCGGTGACCGTATCGGCCGTAAATCAACCCTGGTGGCTTCACTGCTACTGATGGGTGTATGTACTACCTTGATCGGCTTGCTGCCGGGCTACGACAGCATCGGTGCCTGGGCACCGATCCTCTTGTGCGTATTGCGCTTCGGCCAGGGCCTGGGCCTTGGCGGAGAATGGGGCGGCGCGGCCTTGCTGGCGACCGAGAATGCTCCCAAGGGCAAGCGCGCCTGGTTCGGCATGTTCCCGCAACTGGGCCCGTCGATAGGCTTCCTGGCGGCCAACGGTTTGTTCCTGATTTTGGCCATGAGCCTGAATGACGAGCAATTTCGCAGCTGGGGCTGGCGCATTCCGTTCATCCTCAGCGCCGCACTGGTGATGGTGGGCCTGTACGCACGCCTCAAGTTGCATGAGACGCCGGTGTTCGCCAATGCAGTGGCCAAGGAAAAACCAGTGAAAGTGCCGCTGGTAGAACTGTTCAGCCAGCATTGGCTGCCGGTACTGCTGGGCGCCGCGTCGATGGTGGTGTGCTATGCGCTGTTCTATATCACCACCGCGTTTTCGTTGAGCTACGGCGTTTCCACCTTGGGCTACAGCCGTGAAACCTTCCTCGGCCTGCTGTGCTTTGCGGTGCTGTTCATGGGACTGGCAACGCCATTGGCCGCCTTGGCCAGTGATCGCTACGGGCGCAAGCCGGTGCTGATCGTCGGCGCGGTCCTGGCGATTCTGTCGGGCTTTACCATGGAGCCTCTGCTGACCCATGGCTCGACCTGGGCCGTGGCGCTGTTTCTGGCGTTGGAGCTGTTTTTGATGGGCGTGACCTTCGCACCGATGGGCGCGCTGCTGCCAGAACTGTTCCCGACCCGCGTGCGTTATACCGGTGCATCGGCAGCGTATAACCTGGGTGGGATCGTGGGGGCCTCGGCGGCGCCGTTCTTCGCGACCAAGCTGGTGGCGATGGGTGGTTTGAGTTATGTCGGGGGATATGTATCGGCAGCAGCGTTGCTGAGTTTGATTGCGGTGCTGTGCCTGAAAGAGACGCGGGATAACGACTTGAACAAGGTCGCCTGACCCCATGCTCGTTCCCACGCTCTGCGTGGGAATGCAGTTAGGGACGCTCTGCGTCCCCAAGCGCGACGCAGAGCGTCACAAGAGGCATTCCCACGCAAAGCGTGGGGACGAGCGTGGCGGCTTAGAGCTCTACAACAACTGCTTGGGAAGCACGGGTCGCCTTGGCCCGAGCTGCTTCAATCGACTCATCCCGCGCCAGTGCCACGCCCATGCGGCGCTGGCCGTTCACTTCAGGTTTGCCAAACAGACGCAACGCTGTATCCGGCTCGCTCAGCGCGGCGCCGAGGTTGGCGAATGCAGTCTGGGTGGATTGCCCTTCCACCAGGATCACCGCCGACGCCGAAGGCCCGAATTGACGGATCAACGGGATCGGCAGGCCGAGGATGGCGCGTGCGTGCAAGGCAAACTGCGACAGGTCTTGGGAAATCAGGGTCACCAGGCCGGTGTCATGGGGGCGCGGCGACACTTCGCTGAACCACACCTGATCGCCCTTGATGAACAATTCCACGCCAAACAAGCCACGGCCACCCAAGGCTTCGGTCACGGCTTTGGCAACGCGCTCGGACTCTGCCAAGGCAATCGGGCTCATGGCCTGTGGCTGCCAGGATTCCTGATAGTCGCCCTTCTCCTGACGATGGCCCACCGGCGCGCAGAAAGTGGTACCGCCGATGTGGCGCACGGTCAGCAGGGTGATTTCGTAGTCGAAGTCGATAAAGCCTTCGATGATCACCCGACCCTTGCCGGCACGCCCGCCTTCTTGGGCGTAGTCCCAGGCTTTCTGCACGTCGTCGGCGCTGCGCAAAAGGCTCTGGCCCTTGCCCGACGAACTCATCACCGGCTTGACCACGCACGGAAAGCCCAGGTCCTGGACGGCCTTGCTGTAATCTTCGAAGGTATCGGCGAAGTGGTACGGCGAGGTCGGCAGGTCCAGTTCTTCGGCGGCCAGGCGACGGATGCCTTCACGGTTCATGGTCAGCGACGTGGCACGGGCGGTCGGGATGACGGTAAAGCCTTCGGCCTCCAGTTCCACCAGAGTGGCGGTGGCGATGGCTTCGATTTCCGGCACGATGAAATGCGGCTTCTCCGCCTCGATCACCGCACGCAATGCGGCCCCGTCGAGCATGTTGATCACATGGCTACGGTGCGCCACCTGCATGGCCGGCGCATTGGCGTAGCGATCCACGGCAATCACTTCAACGCCCAGGCGCTGCAGTTCGATTACCACTTCCTTGCCCAGCTCACCGCAGCCACACAGCAAAACGCGGGTCGCGGTTGGCGACAATGGAGTTCCGATTCGGGTCATCTCAGGTCCTCAGGGGAGCGGATCATGGGGGAGAAAGGCGGGCATTTTACATGAACTGTAAAAATTGGCCTCAGTTGGCGACAGCCCGCCGGCGGATGCGCCAGGCCATGATCAGCCAGACCACGGTGACACCGGCGAACTTGGACACCAACGCCGTGCCCGCCACCGCTGGGGTCAGTGCGCCGATCAGGCCGAAAAAGATAAAGGTATCGAGGGGAATGCTCAGCGCCGAACTTATCCACAGGCGGTCATGCAGCGGGCGCTTGGTGATGCTGAACACCAGCCAGTCGATGCACTCGGACACCGCAAACGCCGTGGCACTGGCCAGGGCAATGGACGGGTCGGAGGTGATATAGGAGAGCACCAGCGCCGCGAGCATGGCGATGATTGCGCCATGGCCGAAGCGGGTTTGCACCATGTCGCGCAGGATAAATACCAGGCCACCCCAGGCGGACCAGATGACGTCCAGGTGTGGGGCGGTGGAGAAGGCGAAGTTGATCAGTACGACGCTGCTGATATAGGCGATCAGGAAAAACATGGAGGATGGACCTGTGGGCAATGCCGCACAGGGTACACAATTACAAGGATGTCGTCTGGCAGGGCCTAATCGCAGGCAAGCCAGCTCCCACATTTGAAGGTACTCACACATCAAGGGTGGGAGCTGGCTTGCCTGCGATGGCGGCCTGTCAGGCGCCAGATTTCCCAGGGGTCATCCACACTATCCCACTCGCCACCGCCCGCTCATGGCACAACCCCAGCACCAGCCGGCGCTCGGCGTTGTCCATGCGGCTCCAGCGCGTAATCTCATCCACATTGCGCTGACAGCCGGTGCAGATATCGTCGTCGTCCAGTGCGCAAATACTCACGCACGGCGAGGCAACAGGCCGTTCAACCGTACTCATTCTTCCTGCTCAACCAGATCCCGCGCGTAACGCTGCGAGTTATGCACATAGTGCGCAGCGCTGGCTTCGAGCATCCGCTTCTGCGCCTCGGTCAGCTCACGCACCACTTTGCCTGGCGAGCCCATGACCAGCGAGCCATCGGGGATTTCCTTGCCTTCACCGATCAGCGAGTTGGCGCCGATGATGCAATGCTTGCCAATCTTGGCGCCGTTGAGCACCACTGCGTTAATACCGATCAGGCTGTAGTCGTCAACGGTGCAGCCGTGCAGCATGGCGTTATGGCCGATGGTCACGCCGGTGCCGAGGGTCAGCGGGTAACCCATGTCGGTGTGCATCACGCTGCCGTCCTGCACGTTGCTGTTCTTGCCGATCAGGATCAGCTCGTTATCGCCGCGCAACACCGCGTTGAACCAGACGTTGGCGCCCTCCTCCAGCTTGACCTTGCCTACCAGCGTGGCATTGGGTGCGACCCAACTGTTGGGATGCGTCTCGACGCGGGCGTCGCCCAGGCGGTATTTCATGGTTTTCCCTCACGGCTTGCCATTCATGCGATGGCTTAGATATTGATAAAACTTTTGGGCGGCTGGTGCAGGCTGATCTTGGCATCGTCATAGAGCAGGTTGATCAGCTCGACAATCATGATCGCCGTCAGCCCCCAGATCTTGTATTCGCCGAACCTGTAGCTTGGCACATACCAACTGCGGCCCTGGTAATCGATGCGGTGGGTATGTTCGCGCGGGTCCTGGCGGAAAAACTCCAGGGGCACACTGAAGACAGCGGCGATTTCAGCGTCGTTGGCCAGGTATTCAACGTAATCGGGGATCACGCCCACATACGGCGTTACGCGGATGCCGTGCAGGGAAATCAGCGGGCTCAACGGGCCGATGACTTCAACCAGTCCCGGCGGCAGGCCTATTTCTTCTTCGGCTTCGCGCAAGGCGGTAAAGATCAGGTCCGGGTCTTCAGGGTCGCGGCGCCCGCCGGGAAAGGCCACTTCGCCACCATGGGTCGACAGGCCGCTGGCGCGCAGGGTCAGGATCAGCTCGGGTTCGTCACTGCGGGTAATCGGCACCAGCACCGCAGCCTCGGGGAAACGCCCGTCGGTTTCCAGGGTGTGGGGGGTGTGGTTGCTTACCCGTCGAAGTAGCTCGTCCAGCATGAGTCATCTCGGTCTGTTGGCTACCTTGCATCATGCACCAAAGCGTGCACGCGCCCAACCCCAAAACCGCAGGGCTGTCGCTAAACGACAACTTGCAGGAACGCCCGGCACCAAGCCAAGATGTGCCCATTGTCCAGGAACCCCAGCATGAATTTCTGCAGCCAGTGCGGCAAACCGGTGACCCAACGCATTCCCGAAGGCGACGCACGCCTGCGCTATGTATGCGACCACTGCTCGACCATTCATTACCAGAACCCCAATATTGTCGCCGGTACCCTGCCGGTATGGGGCGACCAAGTGCTGTTGTGCCGCCGCGCCATCGAGCCACGCCTGGGTTACTGGACCCTGCCCGCAGGCTTTATGGAAAACGGCGAAACCGTCGAGCAGGCGGCCATGCGTGAAACCCTGGAAGAAGCCTGCGCCCGGGTGCGCAACCTGAGCCTCTATACCCTGATCAATGTGCCGCACATCAGCCAGGTGCATATCTTCTACCGCGCCGAACTGATCGACCTGGACTTTGCCGCTGGCCAGGAAAGCCTGGAAGTGAGGTTGTTCGACGAAGCCGATATCCCTTGGTCCGAGCTGGCTTTCCGCACGGTCGGGCGTACCTTAGAATGCTTCTTCGCTGACCGTCGCCAACAGGCATACCCGGTACGTAGCGAATCTGTGCCACCGCTGTCCAAGCCCGCCCAATAACAAGCCGGCCAATGTCGCCAAAGGGATACCGTTTCAATGCGTTGGTTGCTTGCTCTGATCTGCCTGTCGTTCGCCACGCTGTCCCCGGCCTCCACGGTGCAAACCCTTGGCGGTAAAACGGTCGAGAAAGTCCTGGTGCTCAAGTCCGCCCACCAGCTGCAGCTGATCAACGACGGCAAGCCGTTCAAGACCTATCGCATCTCCCTGGGCAAGAACCCCAAGGGCCACAAGCTGATCGAAGGTGACCGCCGCACGCCCGAAGGCCTCTACTGGATCGACTGGCGCAAGACCAGCGACCGCTTCAACCTGGCCATGCACATTTCCTACCCGAACATCAGCGACGCCGCCCGCGCCCGCCGCGAAGGCGTAAAGCCGGGCAGCATGATCATGATCCACGGCACCCCCGACACCGAAGACTACCCGGAACAGTGGTTCCACACCCTGGACTGGACCGACGGCTGCATCGGCATGCGCAATGTGGATATGCGCGAAGTGTGGAACCTGGTCAAAGACGGCACCCTCATCGAGATTCGGCCGTAATCGCGTGCCGTTCGTAAAATAATTCGAAAATAATTCCTGCCCCAGGCAGCGCCTGCCGGTGAATACCAGTTCACCGCGCGGGACCCTGCACTTGTGCGCGCCACAAAGACCTCTCTAATACCACTTGATACCAAGCCCCATAAAAGCGCCCTGAAACCGGGATTTTCACCGTTTTGGCAGCATTGACATGGTATTTAAGTGGTATTAGTTTTCGGCCATTACCGGGCGACAACATTCCAATAACGCATCGGAAACCTGACAGATGAATCCCATCCTGGCCCTGCGCCCCGACGACAAGCAATCCACGCCGCTGTACCTGCAACTGGCCCGCAGCCTTGAAGCAGCGATCCATGCCGGCCAGTGGAAATCCGAACAGGCCCTGCCTTCGGAACGCGCCCTCAGCGAGCAATTGAGCATCTCGCGGGTCACCGCCCGTAAAGCGCTGGAAGTGTTGCTGGCTCAAGGGCTGATCCGTCGCAGCCAAGGCTCCGGCACTTTCATCACGCCGCGCCTGGAACAACCCTTGTCGCGCCTGTCGGGGTTCAGCGAGATGCTGCGGCTCAAGGGGTTTGTGCCGACGTCTCAGTGGCTGGAGCGCGACATCACCCCGCCGACCCATGAAGAACTGATCCGCCTGGGCCTGTCGCCCACCGACAAAGTGGCGCGCCTCAAGCGCCTGCGCAAAGCCGACGACACGGTGATGGCGATTGAAATGACCGCCATGCCGGCCTCGGTGCTGCCCCATCCCCAGGCCATCGGCAATTCGTTGTACGAATACTTGGAAAGCATCGGCAAGCCCATCGTGCGCGCCTTGCAGCATATCCAGGCGATCAATGCCTCGGATGAGTTCGCCGCGCTGGTCGGCATCGCCCCTGGCACCGCCATGCTGCTGATGACCCGCGTGGGCTACACCGCCGACAACACGCCGATTGAGATCACCGACACCTACTGCCGCAACGACTACTACGACTTTGTCGCAGAGCTGCGCCGCCATGACTACTCCGCCTGAATGCGAACTTAGAGAACTGCCCATGACTGAAGACAATATCCTCACGCCCAGCGGCTGGATGCGTGGTCGCTTGGTGCATGAGCACGGCAAGGTTGTCGCCATTGACGGCACGCCGTGCGACCCGGCCGACAACGACCTGCCCTACCTGTTGCCGGGCTTTATCGACCTGCATGTGCATGGCGGTGGCGGCGCCGACATCATGGAAGGTGCGAGCGCCTTCGAGACCATTACCCGTACCCACGTGCGTTTTGGCACCACCTCGCTGCTGGCCACCACCATGACGGCGCCGGTGGAGGAAATTTCCCGCGTGCTCGGTGAGCTCGGCACGTTCTGCGAACAGCGGCCAGCCGGCAGCGCCCGCGTACTCGGCGTGCACCTGGAAGGCCCCTACATCAATCCGGGAAAACTCGGCGCCCAACCCAACTTCGCCCACACCGCGTTGATGCAAGAAGTGGAAGCCTACCTGCGCCTGGCGCCAATCCGGGTGATCACCATCGCCCCGGAAATCGCCGGCCACGACGGCCTGATTCGCGCCCTCAGCCAACGCGGCGTGCGCATGCAGATCGGCCACACCCTGGGCAGCTATGAAGAAGGCGTTGCCGCCCTGGCCGCTGGCGCCACCAGTTTCACCCATTTGTACAACGCCATGAGCCCGCTGCATCACCGCGAACCCGGCATCGTCGGCGCCGCGCTGGCCCACGCCCAGTACGCCGAGCTGATCCCGGACTTGCTGCACGTGCACCCCGGCGCCATGCGCGTAGCCCTGCGCTCGATCCCGTGCCTGTATTGCGTCACCGACTCCACCGCCGCCGCCGGCATGCCCGACGGAGAGTACAAGCTGGGCAGCCACACCGTGACCAAATGCCTGGGCGGCGTGCGCCTGGCCGACGGCACCCTGGCCGGCAGCACGCTGACCATGGATCAGGCGCTGCGCAACCTGGTGAAAATCGGCCTGCCCATCAGTGAAGCCTCGCAACGCCTGTCGCAATTTCCTGCGGACTACCTGGGCCTGGAAGAACGCGGCCGCCTGCAACCGGGCAGCTTTGCCGACTGCGTGCGCCTGGACCGCTCCCTGACACTCACCGACGTAATGGTCGAAGGAGACACCATTGACTTCAAAAATGCTTGAAGAGGCCCTGGCCTCCTGCGACGCCGTCGCGGCCCAACTGCAGCGCCTGGACCCGATGCTGGAAGAAGTCGCCGGCCGCCTGCGCCGCCAGCCGCCGCAAGTGGCGATGACCATCGCCCGCGGCAGCTCCGACCACGCCGCCAGTTACTTCGCCTACCTGGCCATGCAACACGTGGGCATTCCGGTGGCGTCGCTGCCGATGTCGGTGGTGACCCTGTTGCAGGCGCCGATGAAAGTCAGCGGCCAGGTAGCGTTTGGTTTCTCCCAATCGGGGCAGAGCCCGGACCTGGTCAACAGTCTGCGCTTGTTGCGCAAGCGTGGTGCCTTGAGCATCTCCCTGGTCAATGCCGAAGACTCACCGCTGGAAGCCGCCTGTGAATTTCATGTGCCGCTGTGCGCCGGGCCGGAACTCAGCGTGGCCGCCACCAAGAGTTTTATCGCCACCCTGAGCGCCAGTGCACAGTTGATCGGCCACTGGAATCAAGAAGCCGACTTGCTGCAAGCCTGCCAGGCCCTGCCCGAGGGACTGCGTGACGCCGCCAGACAGGATTGGCGCCTGGCCGTCGACGCCCTCAAAGGCAGCCAGCGCTTGATGGTGATCGGCCGAGGCGCCGGGTTTGCCATCGCCCAGGAAGCCGCGCTCAAGCTCAAGGAAACCTCGGCGATCCAGGCCGAAGCCTTCAGCAGCGCCGAAGTGCGCCACGGGCCGATGGCCTTGATCGACGAGAACTACCCCCTACTGGTGTTCGCCCCCCGCGGCGCCGAGCAGGCCGGCCTGTTGAGCCTGGCCGCCGATATGCGCCAACGCGGCGCACGCGTGCTGCTGGCTGCGCCGGACGATATCGCCGAACGCGACCTGACGCTGAGCCGCGCCGAACACCCGAGCCTGGACCCGATCCTGGCTATCCAGAGCTTCTACGTGATGGCCGCAGGCCTTGCTGAGGCACGGGGCATGGACCCGGACCAGCCGCGCCACCTGAGCAAAGTCACCCGCACGCACTAAAGCGGCGTTTTCCTGATGAGTACCGTGCCCATGCCCAACAACAATAATCCATTGACCCTTAGCGCCCCCTTGAGTGGGCCGGTGCTGGCCCTGAACCGCGTCCCCGACGAAGTGTTCGCCAGCGGCGCCATGGGCGACGGTCTCGCTATCGACCCGTTGAACGACTGCCTGCACGCGCCCTGTGACGGCGTGATCATCCACGTCGCGCGCACCGGCCATGCGCTGACCATCCGCGCCGATAACGGTGCAGAAGTATTGATGCACGTGGGCATCGACACCGTGGAACTCAATGGCGAAGGCTTTGCCTTGCTGGTGAAGGACGGCGCACGGGTGAGCGAGGGTCAGCCGTTAGTGCAGTTTGATCTGGACCGCATCGCGCGCCAGTGCAAGAGCCTGGTGAGCCTGATCATCCTGACCAACAGTGACCGCTTTGAGCTGACGCCCGTGGCGCTGAAGACGGTCAAGATCGGTGAGCCGTTGTTGCAGATTGCTGCGCGCACCACCGCCACCGCCCAAGCAGCTGTGGATAACTCCAGCTTCGAGGCCAGCGCCAGCGTACGCATTACCCATCGAGGCGGTTTGCATGCACGCCCTGCCGCCCTGATCCGCAAGACCGCCCAGGGTTTCAGCAGCCAGTCGCACCTGCACTTCGCTGATAAATCGGCGTCGTGCGACAGCCTGATTGGCTTGATGGGCCTGGGCATCGGCGAAGGCGACGAAGTGCGGGTGAGTTGCCGTGGCCAAGACGCAGAGGCGGCGTTGCAAGGGCTGGTCGCGGCGCTATCCGTGGCGGTCAGCGAAGCCCATCACGCCCCGGTAGCCACTGCTGCGCCACGTCGCGCCAGTGTGGAAGCCGATGTGCTGCAAGGCGTGTGTGCAGCACCCGGCCTGGTGTGCGGGCCACTGTTCCGCCTGTCCGGCATCGAGCTGCCCGAAGACACCGGTAACCATAGCGCCGACGAACAACAGCAGCGCCTCGACACGGCACTGGAGCAGGTGCGTGACGAAATCCGCAGCACCCTCGAGCATGCCCGCCAACGCAAGAATGTCGAGGAAGAAGACATCTTCGCCGCTCACCTTGCACTGCTCGAAGACCCGGCGCTGCTGGAAGCGGCCACCGACGCCATCGCCCACGGCAGCGCTGCCACCCACGCCTGGCGTGATGCGATCCAGGCCCAGTGCGCCGTGCTGTTGGCGTTGGGCAAGCCGTTGTTTGCCGAGCGCGCCAACGATCTTCGCGACCTGCAACAACGCGTATTGCGGGCCTTGCTGGGTGAGGCCTGGCACTTTGAGTTACCCGCCGGATCGATTGTCAGCGCCCATGAACTGACCCCGTCAGACTTGCTGCAACTGAGTGAACAGCAGGCCGCCGGTATCTGCATGGCCGAAGGCGGCGCCACCTCCCACGTCGCGATACTTGCTCGGGGGAAAGGCTTACCCTGCGTGGTCGCCCTCGGTGCCGAGGTATTGGATGTGCCTCAGGGCCAGCGCGTGGTGCTGGACGCCATCAATGGCCGCCTGGAACTGGCCCCTACCGATGCGCGCCATGCTGAAGTGCACCAGATACGCGACGCGCAAAAACTGCGTCGCCAGCAGCAACAGGCCCAGGCGCAACAACCGGCACGCACCCGCGACGGTGTGAACATTGAAATCGCCGCCAATGTTGCCTCCAGCAGCGAGGCCCAAGTGGCGTTTGAAAACGGTGCCGATGGCGTCGGCCTTCTACGCACCGAATTCCTCTTCGTCGACCGCCGTACCGCGCCGGATGAGCAGGAACAGCGTCAGGCTTATCAGGCCGTATTGGATGCCATGGGCGACAAGTCGGTGATCATCCGCACCATCGACGTGGGCGGCGACAAGCAGCTCGACTATTTGCCGCTGCCGATCGAGGCCAACCCGGTGTTGGGCCTGCGCGGCATTCGCATGGCCCAAGTGCGTCCGGAATTGCTCGACCAGCAACTGCGTGCCCTGCTGCAAGTCTCGCCGCTGGCGCGTTGTCGCATCCTGTTGCCGATGGTCAGCGAGGTGGATGAACTGCTGCAGATTCGCCAGCGCCTGGATGAACTGTGCGCCGAGTTGGGTTTGAGCCAGCGCCCCGAACTGGGGGTGATGATCGAAGTGCCCGCCGCTGCGCTGATGGCTGAACAGCTGGCCGAACATGCGGACTTTTTGTCCATCGGCACCAATGACCTGTCCCAGTACACCCTGGCCATGGACCGCGACCACGCAGGCTTGGCCGCGCGCGTCGATGCGCTGCACCCGGCCTTGCTGCGACTGATCGCGCACACCTGCGCCGGTGCGGCGAAGCACGGGCGTTGGGTCGGCGTGTGCGGTGCGTTGGCTTCTGACCCGCTGGCCACGCCGGTACTGGTCGGCCTGGGCGTCACCGAGCTGTCGGTGAGCCCGCCGCAGGTCGGAGAGATCAAGGACCGCGTTCGCCATCTGGACGCGGCGCAATGCCGGCAGCTGAGCCAGGAACTGCTCAACCTGAGCAGCGCCCAGGCCGTTCGCCAAGCCTGTCAACACCACTGGCCGCTGAGCTGAAAACAACAAGAATAGGGAGACACGCCATGTACCAACACTTTATCGAAGGCCTGCAACGCCTGGGCCGCGCCCTAATGCTGCCGATTGCGATCCTGCCAATCGCCGGCTTGCTGCTGCGCCTGGGCGACACCGACTTGCTCAACATCGCGGTGATGCACGACGCCGGCCAGGCGATCTTCGCCAACCTGGCGCTGATCTTCGCCATCGGCATCGCCGTGGGTTTTGCCCGTGACAACAACGGCACTGCGGGCCTGGCCGGGGCGATTGGTTACCTGGTGATGATCTCCACGCTCAAGGTGATGGACACCACCATCAACATGGGCATGCTCGCCGGTATCGCCAGCGGCTTGATGGCCGGTGGGCTGTACAACCGCTTCAAGGACATCAAGTTGCCGGAATACCTGGCGTTCTTCGGTGGGCGGCGGTTTGTGCCGATTGTCACCGGGTTCAGCGCGGTGGGCCTGGGCGTGATTTTCGGCCTGATCTGGCCCCCGATCCAGCACGGCATCAACAGCTTCGGCGTGCTGTTGATGGAAAGCGGCAGCCTCGGTGCGTTCGTGTTTGGCGTGTTCAACCGCCTGCTGATCGTCACTGGCTTGCATCACATCCTCAACAATATGGCGTGGTTCGTGTTCGGCAGCTTCACCGACCCGGTAACCGGCGCGGTGGTCACGGGCGACCTGACCCGCTACTTTGCCGGCGACCCCAAAGGCGGCCAGTTCATGACCGGCATGTTCCCGGTGATGCTGTTCGGCTTGCCCGCGGCGTGTCTGGCGATGTACCGCAATGCTTTGCCTGAGCGGCGCAAAGTGATGGGCGGGATCTTCCTGTCGATGGCGCTGACCTCGTTCCTCACCGGGGTGACCGAGCCGATTGAATTTGCCTTCATGTTCCTGGCGCCCTTCCTGTACCTGATTCACGCGCTGCTCACCGGCCTGTCGATGGCGGTCACCGACCTGCTGAATATCCACCTGGGCTTTACCTTCTCCGGTGGGTTTATCGACATGGTGCTGGGCTGGGGCAAGTCCACCAATGGCTGGTTGGTGGTACCGGTAGGCCTGGCCTACTCGGTGATCTACTACACGGTGTTCAGCTACTGCATCCGCCGCTTCAACCTGAAGACGCCGGGCCGTGAAGACATCCAGGTGGTGCAGGCTGAAGCGATGAGCGATAACCAGCGTGCGACGGCTTATATCCAGGCGTTGGGAGGCGCCGAGAACTTGCTGAGTGTGGGTGCTTGTACCACGCGGCTGCGCTTGGACATGGTGGATCGCAACAAGGCGGTGGATGCAGAGTTGAAAGCGCTGGGTGCCATGGCTGTGGTGCGGCCGGGGAATGGTGGGAGTTTGCAGGTGGTGGTCGGGCCGATGGCCGATAGCATTGCTGATGAAATCCGCTTGGCGATGCCGGGGTTTGTTGCCGCAAAGCCTGCAGCGGTTGCGCCTGTGGATAAGCCGGTGACGGTGAATGTACACGAGGCCGAAAAGTGGCTGAATGCCCTGGGTGGCCGAGAGAATGTGCGCCAACTGGAAGCGGTAGCGATGACCCGGTTGCGGGTGGAGTTGGGGGATGATTCGGTGCTGTCTGAAGCGGACCTCACTGCGCTGGGTTGCAAGGGTGTGAGCCAGCTGGATAGCGGGGTTTGGCACTTGTTGATTGGTGACAAGGCTTTAGGTTTGGGTGAGGCTTTGGAGCGGTTGGTTACCCGCCCTATCAACGCCTGACCGATCGTTCCCACGCTCTGCGTGGGAATGCCGCCCCGGACGCTCTGCGTCCCGCCCTGCGCAAGGGTGACGCTGAGCGTCACAGGATGCGTTCCCACGCGGAGCGTGGGAACGATCAGTTATGGGTGACAAGGCGTCCGGGTTGGGTGAAGCGTTGGAGCGGTTGGTGACTCGCCCGATCAACGCCTGATTTCCCCTGTGGCGAGGGAGCTTGCTCCCGCTGGGCTGCGCAGCGGCCCCAAAAATCCTGGGAGCGCTTCGCACTCCAGCGGGAGCAAGCTCCCTCGCCACAGAGTGTGGTGTATTCAGTTACTGGTGGGTACTTCGTGTAGATCCAGTACTCGATCCACCATCAACTGAATACCCTCTACCATCCGATGAATCCCCAGCACCGCATCACGGTGCGGGCCGTCGATTTCAAAAGCCAGATTACCCGCCAGTGCCTGTACGGATGCCAGGTCTTGGGAGGCATTGGCGAGCAGGGTTTCGGTGTTCAGACTGGGTAGTACGGTGAAGATCTGGTCGGACGGTGAATCACCAGCTTGGCGGGACTCGGCTTGAGATGAGATTGAACCAGTTAGCAAGTTGTCGCTGATCATCATTAAACTCCATATGGAATAGGCTCCTAGTGACTTTTCAGGCTTGCAGTCCCGGTCACTGAATTGGCAGCGACTCGAGAAGGTTAGTTGTGCGAGTTCCGACGGACAACCTGAAAGGCTTGTGGGAAAGGTCTGAGGTGCCTGAACCGACGCCATCGCAGGCAAGCCAGCTCCCACATGGGATTGATGTACGGTCTGACAACGGGGTCAAATGTGGGAGCTGGCTTGCCTGCGATTGGCACTTAAAACCAACAAAAAACCCGCTGACCAAACGGGCCCAGCGGGTTTCTTGTTTATACAGCCCACGAATCAAAAATCCGCCAACTGCCACACCTCATACGCCGGAGTCTCATACGGGTGACTGAGTTTCAAAGCAGCCACAGCGGCCACGATCAATTCATCTGCCACCACCAACTCAACCTTCCACTCTTCAACCACTTCAACCTGGCCCACCTGCCCGATAAACGGCTGACTGCCGTCCAACGCGCGGAATTGGCCCTGGCCCAGCACTTGCCAGGCGCAGCTGTCGTAGTCGCCGATGCGCCCGCCGCCGGCTGCGAAGACGGCGGTTTTTACCGTCTCCACATGGCTGTCGGGCACGAAGAAGGCGAGCTTGTACACGGCCTTAGTTCACCCACACGCGAGCGTTGCGGAACATGCGCATCCAGGCGCCGTCTTCGCTCCACTCTTCCGGGCGCCACGAGTTTTGCACGGCGCGGAATACGCGTTCCGGGTGCGGCATCATGATGGTCACGCGACCGTCGCGGCTGGTAAGGCCGGTGATCCCGCGTGGCGAGCCGTTCGGGTTGGCCGGGTAGCTTTCGGTGACCTTGCCGTGGTTGTCGACGAAACGCAGGGCTACAGTGCCGGACAGGTCGGCTTCGAGCAGCGCTTCTTCGCTGCTGAATTCGGCGTGGCCCTCACCGTGGGCGATGGCGATTGGCATGCGCGAACCGGCCATGCCCTGCAGGAAGATCGAGTTGGACTCCTGCACCTGCACCATGGCGACACGGGCTTCGAACTGCTCGGAACGGTTACGCACAAAGTGCGGCCAGAACTCGCTGCCCGGGATCAGTTCGCTGAGGTTGGACATCATCTGGCAACCGTTGCACACACCCAGGGTGAAGCTGTCGTTGCGTTCGAAGAAGCCCTGGAACGCGTCGCGGGCACGGCTGTTGAACAGGGCCGACTTGGCCCAGCCTTCACCGGCACCCAGCACGTCGCCGTAGGAGAAACCACCGCAGGCAACCAGGCCTTTGAACTCGTTGAGGTCAACGCGACCGGCGAGGATGTCGCTCATGTGCACGTCGATCGCATTGAAGCCGGCGCGGTCGAACGCTGCTGCCATTTCCACCTGGCCGTTGACGCCCTGCTCACGCAGTACGGCAACCTGTGGGCGAATGCCCTTCTTGATGTAAGGCGCGGCGATGTCCTGGTTGACGTCGAAGCTGAGCATGGTGCTCAGGCCCGGGTTGTCTTCTTCCAGGATCACGTCGAACTCCTGCTCGGCGCAGTCGGCGTTGTCGCGCAGACGCTGGATCTGGTAGCTGGTCTCGGCCCACTGGCGTTGCAGCAAGCGGCGCTGACCGGTAAAGACCGTGTCGCCGTTGAAGGAGATATTGACTTCGCCGTTGTTGATCGGCTGGCCAATCACCGCCACGCACTCGGCCAGGCCAGCGGCGCTGAACTGCGCGAGCACGTCTGGGGTAGCGTCCTGACGCACCTGAATCACTGCACCCAACTCTTCGTTGAACAGGATGCCGTTGATTTCGGCAGCATCCTCGGCAACGCTGTCGAGCACGATGTTCAGGCCGCAGTGACCGGCGAAGGCCATTTCGACAACGCTGGTCAGCAAACCACCGTCGGAACGGTCGTGGTAAGCCAACAGGTGGCCGTCGGCGTTCAGGCCCTGGATCACGGCGAAGAAGGCTTTGAGGTCTTCGGCGTCATCGACGTCCGGGGCCTGCTTGCCCAGCTTGCCGTGGGTTTGCGCCAGGATCGAGGCGCCCATGCGGTTCTGGCCACGGCCCAGGTCGATCAGGATCAGGTCGGTGGTGCCCTTGTCCATGCGCAGTTGCGGGGTCAGGGTCTGGCGGATGTCAGTGACCGGCGCGAAACCGGTAACGATCAGCGACAGCGGCGAAGTCACGCTCTTGTCGGTGCCGTCTTCGTTCCAGCGGGTAGCCATGGACATGGAGTCCTTGCCCACCGGAATGGTGATACCCAGTTCCGGGCACAGCTCCATGCCGACGGCTTTGACCGTGTCGTACAGGCGCGCATCTTCACCCGGGTGGCCGGCAGCGGACATCCAGTTGGCCGACAGTTTGATGTCGGACAGCTTGCCGATACGCGAGGCCGCGATGTTGGTGAGGGTT
The DNA here is from genome assembly GCF_021605325.1 of Pseudomonas sp. PA-7-1E. Lineage (NCBI taxonomy): Bacteria > Pseudomonadati > Pseudomonadota > Gammaproteobacteria > Pseudomonadales > Pseudomonadaceae > Pseudomonas > Pseudomonas sp. PA-7-1E. The sequence continues at coordinate 162,529 of NZ_WKFA01000001.1, read as the reverse complement.
TCACCAATGGCCATGCGGCCCGACGCCGGAGCGTCCAGCAGGGCCAGCGGTGTGCGCTCGCCCATGGCCATGGCTTCACCGGTGTACACGTCAAAGCTGGTGGCGGTGACGGCAACGTCAGCCACCGGTACTTGCCAAGGGCCGACCATTTGGTCACGAGCCACCAGGCCGGTGATGGTGCGGTCGCCGATGGTGATCAAAAAGCTTTTGCTCGCCACGGCCGGGTGGTGCAGCACGCGTTCGATGCTGTTGGCCAAGTCCAGCGTGCTTGGGTCGAAATCATCGCCCAGTTCAGCTTCACGGTTGGCCGAACGGTGCATACGCGGGGCTTTGCCCAGCAGCACTTCCAACGGCATGTCCACCGGGCTGTTACCGAAGTGGCTATCTGTAACCGTCAGCTGCGGCTCGGCAGTGGCTTCGCCGACCACGGCAAACGGGCAACGCTCGCGTTCGCAGATGGCCTGGAAGCGTGCGAAGTCTTCAGGGCCAACGGCCAGTACGTAGCGTTCCTGGGATTCGTTGCTCCAGATTTCGTGCGGGGCCATGCCCGGCTCGTCGTTTGGAATGTTGCGCAGTTCGAAACGGCCACCACGGTCGCCATCGTTGACCAGTTCCGGGAAGGCGTTGGACAAACCACCGGCGCCGACGTCGTGGATGAAGCTGATCGGGTTCTTGTCACCCAACTGCCAGCAACGGTCGATGACTTCCTGGCAGCGGCGCTCCATCTCAGGGTTTTCGCGCTGTACGGAAGCGAAGTCCAGGTCGGCCGAGCTGGTGCCGGTGGCCATGGAAGAGGCCGCACCGCCGCCCAGGCCGATCAGCATCGCCGGGCCGCCGAGCACGATCAGCTTGGAGCCGACCAGAATCTCGCCTTTCTTGACGTGTTCTTCACGGATGTTGCCCATACCGCCAGCCAACATGATCGGCTTGTGGTAGCCGCGCACTTCATCGCCACGCGGGGTGGTGATGGACTGCTCGAAGGTCCGGAAGTAACCGGTGAGCGCCGGGCGCCCGAATTCGTTGTTGAACGCGGCGCCGCCCAGCGGGCCTTCGATCATGATGTCCAGCGCGGTGACGATGCGCTCAGGCTTGCCGTACGGCACTTCCCACGGCTGTTCGAAGCCCGGGATCTGCAGGTTGGACACGGTGAAACCGGTGAGGCCCGCCTTGGGCTTGGCACCACGGCCGGTGGCGCCTTCGTCACGGATTTCGCCGCCCGAACCGGTGGCTGCGCCCGGGAACGGGGCAATCGCGGTCGGGTGGTTGTGGGTTTCAACCTTCATCAGGATGTGCACCGGCTCCTGCACCGCGCCGTACTGGCGGGTTTCCGGGTCCGGGAAGAAGCGACCGGCGACGGAGCCGACGATCACCGAGGCGTTGTCCTTATAAGCCGACAAAACGCCTTCGCTGTGCATCACGTAGGTGTTCTTGATCATGCCGAACAGGCTTTTTTCCTGGCTTTGGCCGTCGATGTCCCAACTGGCGTTGAAGATCTTGTGACGGCAGTGCTCGGAGTTGGCCTGGGCGAACATCATCAGTTCGATGTCGTGGGGGTTGCGCTTCAAGCCGGTGAAGGCGTTGACCAGATAGTCGATCTCGTCTTCGGCCAGGGCCAGGCCCAGCTCGGTGTTGGCCTTCTCGAGGGCGGCGCGGCCACCGCCCAGCACGTCAATCGCGGTGAGCGGCTTGGGTTCGGCGTGGCTGAACAGGCCGGCAGCCTGTTCCAGCTGGCTGACGATGATCTGGGTCATGCGGTCGTGCAGGCTGCTGGCGATCAGCTCGGCCTCGGCGTCGCTGAACTGCCCGGCGACGTAGAAGGCGATCCCACGCTCCAGGCGCTGGATTTTATCCAGGCCGCAGTTGCGGGCGATGTCGCTGGCCTTGCTCGACCAGGGCGAGATGGTGCCGAACCGTGGCAGAACCAGGAACAAGCGGCCAGTCGGCTCTTGAACGGGAACGCTTGGGCCGTACTTCAGAAGGCGTGCCAGCACTTGCTGTTCGTCGGCGGTCAAGACGCCGGTTACGTCGGCGAAGTGAGCAAATTCAGCGTACAGGCCTGTAACAGCTGGAACCTTCTGGCTCAGTTGCTCAAGGAGTTTGCTGTGGCGAAAGGCAGAAAGGGCAGGAGCGCCGCGCAGGATCAACATCTTCGGGACAGCCTCGGGAAGGGGTGTGCTTTGAGGCCGTGCATTCTAGCGTAAACCTTCGCCAACGGCACCCGAAACGCTACCGGTGGCCGCCGCCGAACGTCAGTTGGCACGCTTTGCCTGCAGTTACGGCGTTATCCAGGGTATTGGGCGCAGTTATTTTAACCGTCACAATCGCTCGCCAAGCCCCGTTTCTGCGGGCTGCAGCACAGTTTTACGCTGGCTAGCAGACAAGTGCGCCGCTGTCGAGATATGGCGCCGTGAGCCGTTTGCGTATACTGCGCAGATGTTCTTCCCAACTGTTTCGCGCCTGCGATGCGCCAAATGGCTCATCGCCACCTTGCTCTTCCTGATGCTCAGTGCCTGTGTTGATAAACCCAGCACACTGGAGCGAATCAAGGAGGATGGCGTATTGCGGGTGGTCACTCGCAACAGTCCCGCTACGTATTTCCAGGATCGCAACGGTGAAACCGGCTTCGAATACGAACTGGTCAAGCGCTTTGCCGACGACCTGGGGGTGAAGCTGGAAATCGAGACGGCCGACAACCTCGACGACCTGTTCAGCCGGCTGGGCAAACCCAACGGCCCGGTACTCGCCGCCGCCGGCCTGGTGAGCAGCGACCAGCGCCAGCAGCAGGTGCGCTTCTCTCACCCGTACCTTGAAGTCACCCCACAGATTATCTACCGCAACGGCCAATCGCGCCCCACCAACGCCGCCGACCTGGTGGGCAAGAAGATCATGGTGCTCAAGGGCAGCACCCACGCCGAGCAACTGGCGGCGCTGAAAAAACAGAACCCGGCCATCGAGTACGAAGAATCCGACGCCGTTGAAGTGGTGGATTTGCTGCGCATGGTCGACGAAGGGCAAATCGACCTGACCCTGGTGGACTCCAACGAAGTGGCCATGAACCAGGTGTACTTCCCCAACGTGCGCGTGGCCTTCGACCTCGGCAATGCCAGCAATCAAAGCTGGGCCGTGGCAGCAGGCGACGACAACAGCCTGCTAAACGAGATCAACAGTTACCTGGACAAGGTCGAGAAGAATGGCACCTTGCAACGCCTGAAGGACCGCTACTACGGGCACGTCGATGTCCTCGGCTATGTCGGCGCCTACACCTTTGCCCAGCACTTGCAACAACGCCTGCCCAAGTACGAGAAACACTTTCGCGCCTATGCCAAGGCCGAGAAAGTCGATTGGCGTTTACTGGCAGCCATTGGTTATCAGGAATCGCTGTGGCAACCCACGGTCACGTCCAAGACCGGCGTGCGCGGCCTGATGATGCTGACCCAGAACACCGCGCAAGCCATGGGCGTGTCCAACCGCCTTGACCCCAAGCAGAGCATCATGGGCGGCGCCAAGTACCTGGCCCGGATCAAGGATGAGCTGGACGACAAGATCGCCGAACCCGACCGCACCTGGTTCGCCCTCGCCGCCTACAACGTAGGCACCGGCCACCTGGACGACGCGCGCCTCCTGGCGAAGAAAGAAGGCCTGAACCCGAACAAGTGGCTGGACGTGAAGAAGATGCTGCCACGCCTGTCGCAGAAGCAGTGGTACAGCAAGACCCGCTACGGCTACGCCCGCGGCGGCGAGCCGGTGCATTTTGTGGCGAACATTCGACGTTACTACGACATTCTTACCTGGGTGACCCAGCCGCAGCTGGAGGGCAACCAGGTGGTGGAAGGCAACCTGCATGTGCCGGGCGTGGACAAGACCAAGCCGCCACAAGACACCCCACAACTCTGATCACGGCAGCCCGCACACTGCAAATCCCTGTGGGAGCCGGGCTTGCCCGCGATAGCGGCCTGACAGTCAAGGTAGTCGGCGCCTGACACACCGCTATCGCGGGCAAGCCCGGCTCCCACATGTGATCATCGTCGCCTTATAGGCCGGTGAGCAGATGGACTACCCCACCCGTCAACACCATCACTGCCGGTATACCCGCTGCCTTTAACGCCGACTCATCCAAACGCCCCGCCTCCCGCAACTGCACCCGCACCCGCGTGAGTGCCACGCGCTGCTGTGACGTGACGTTCCCCTCCCCGCCCAATGCACCCAGTACATCGGCCGACAACAGGCTCGGCGTCGTCGGTGCGACCGTCTCGGCCACCAAATCAGGCGTCAGGGCTTTCCAGAACGCCCGCTGCAATTTCTCGAACATGCTCAGTGCTCCACGACAGGTGAGGTTTCAACGGTGGCCGCGTGGTACAGGCGCAGGGCCTCGCGCACTTGGTCGGCTTCTTCCAGGCCCAGCACTTGGCGGGCAATGATCTGGCAGTCGTGCAGGTCCAGTTCGCGCACGGTGGCCTTGATGGTGGGGATCAGCGGCACGCTGACCGACAGCTCATCCACACCCAGGCCGATCAACGCCGGCACAGCAAGGGTTTCGGACGCCAGCGCACCACATACGCCCACCCACTTGCCATGGGCATGGGCCGCCTTGACGGTGATGTCGATCAGGCGCAGGACGGCCGGGTGAAAACTGTCGGCCTGGCTGGCCAGGCGCGGATGGTCGCGGTCCATGGCCAGGGTGTACTGGGTCAGGTCGTTGGTGCCGATGGAGAAGAAATCCACATGGGGCGCAAACACATCCGCCATCAGCGCTGCGCTGGGGACTTCGATCATGATGCCCAGCTTTGGTAACTCGGCCAGCCCGAGGGCCAGCGCCTCTTCTTCGAGCATCTTGCGCGCCAGATGCAGCTCCGACAGCAGGCTGACCATCGGCAACATGATATGCAGCCGCGCCAAGCCTGCACTGGCAAGAATCGCACGCAACTGTTCACGCAGCAGTTCGGGGCGTTCCAGGCACAGGCGGATACCGCGCAGGCCAAGGAATGGGTTGGTCTCGCTTTCCATCGGCACATAGGCCAAGGGTTTATCGCCGCCCACATCCAGGGTACGTACCACCAGATTACGCTCGGGGCCGAGGGCGCGGGCGATGGCGCTGTAGGTGTCGGCCTGCTCCTCTGCGCTCGGGGCACGGTTGCGTTCCAGGTAGAGGAACTCCGAACGCAGCAGACCCACGCCTTCAGCGCCCAGGGTCAGTGACTGTTCCACTTCCTGCAATGAGGCGACGTTGGCTGTGACCTCGACGTGGTGACCGTCGCGGGTGACCGCCGCCTGTGAGGCCTGTGCCACTTCACGCTGCAGCCGTAGCTTTTGCTGTTGACGAACCGCCTGCAGTTGCTCGATTTCAGCCAGGTTCGGCTCCAGCTGCAGCTCGCCTTTGTCGGCGTTGAGCAGTACCCGCTTGCCGTTGGCCAAGGCCAATACTTGACTGGGTACGCCGCAAAGGGATGGCAGGCCGAGGGCCCGGGCGAGGATGGCCACGTGGCTGGTAGCGCCACCGGCGACCGTGACGAAGCCCAGCACTTTGCTGGTATCCAGGCCGGCGGTTTGTGAGGGGGTCAATTGTTCGGCGACCAGAATGGCGCACTCCGGCAGCTCCATGGAACGCTCCGGCACCCCCAGGATCAACTTGAGCACGCGCTGGCCGACGTCGGCCAAATCCGCCGCACGCTCAGCCAGCAGCGTTTTACCCAAGCCTTCGAAGAGCCTGGCGGTCGCCACCGTGGCCGTATTCCAGGCAAAGGCCGCGCTCTTGCCTTCGGCCAGCAGGCTATGGGCTTGTTCAAGCAGGGTCGGGTCTTCGAGCAGTTCCTGGTGGGCGCGGAAGATCTCGGCCTGGGCACTGCCGGCCGCCTTGGCCTGCAACGCTTGCAGCGCCTCGTTTGCCGCCCGCAGACCACGGGCCAATGCGGTACGTTCGAAGGTTTCTCCGGCACCGGCTTCGGGAATCTCAAGCGCCGGTTCAGCCACTTGGACAACCTGGCCGAACGCCGAGCCCGGCGACGCACAGACGCCTCGCAACACGGACGCCGAAGACGCAGGCGTAGCGGGCTCGTTGATCGCCTCGACCGTTACCGGCAGCGTCTCGCCACAGCCGTCGAGCAACAACGCCACCAGCGCCTGGATCGCCGCCTCGGCATCTTCCCCCGCCGCGCTCACTTGCACGCTGTCGCCCTGGGAGGTCTGCAGCGCCATGATCGCCACAAGCGACTTGGCATTGGCGCTCAGGGTTTGCTTGTGCAGGAAAATGCTGGAACTGAACCCCTTCGCCGCCTGGGCAAACACCGCCGCAGGGCGGGCGTGCAGGCCGCTGGCATTGGGCAGTGTCACTGGCTTGGAAAACAGCGCATTGCCCTCTTCCTCGTCCACCTCAGCGGGCATCGGCCCCGGTGAGACCTGCACCAGAGGCTGGCCGGACTCGACCAGCGCTTGACCGGCCACCAATGGCACAAACGGCTCGCCGCTCACAATGAGCATCAAGGTCAGCAGGCTGCGTGCATTGAGCGCCACATAATCGGCATCGAACTCGATCAGCGGCTGCCCGGCCTCCACCCGCTGGCTTTCCTCGACCAGCCGGGTGAAGCCCTGGCCTGCCAGGTTCACGGTGTCCAGGCCAATATGCAGCAGCACCTGCACTCCGTTATCGGCGGTGACACTGACGGCGTGTCCGCTGTCCTGAATATTGCTGATCACCCCGGCCAACGGCGCGCAGAGGGTCTGCGAGGTGGGGTCGATGCACAGGCCATCGCCAATCACGCGGCCGGAAAATACCGGGTCGGGGACCTGATCCAGCGCCAGCAAAACCCCGGACAAGGGTGCCAGCAGTTCCAGGGGTTGAGATGTGGTCATGACTTCACCTGTTTGTGTTGTTCTTTAAAAATCATTGAGTCGATGCAAGGATGAGGATGGCGAAGATCAAAGGTGGGAGCGGGCTTGCTGTGGCGAGCAAGCTTGCTTGCGCTGGGGTGCGAAGCGCCCCCAAAAGCCTGCGACTGCTGCGCAGTCGAGCGGGAGCAAGCTCCCTCGCCACAGCAAGCCCGCTCCCACACGAGCCCGGCTTACTTCCACCAATATTCGACCTGCACACCGACGTTCGACCCATGCCGCGCCGTGCCATAGGCGCCGGTGTCGGACAACGCCGAGCCCGCCGCCAGCTCATTGGCCGCACGCTTGGCCGCTTTGTTCCAGGACGCATAGGTGTAATACAACCGCACTTCCGGCCGCGCCCAGAACTCAGGACCTTTGGGCGACCAGGTCGGGGCGAAGGTAAATTTGCTCAATTTGCGCGTACCGCCGGTGGCCTCGACCTGATCGTGCCCCAGCTCAGTGACCAGTTTGAATTGCTCGCTGAGCGCATACGCAGGACGCACACCGAGCGACATCCAGTTCTGGTCCTGACGCCCTGGGCGCACATCTTTCTGGTACACCGCCTCGACTTGCCCGCCGAAACGCGGGGTCACTTGCCAATCAAAGAACTCCACGGCGCGGTAACTTTTGCTGCTTTTGTCCAACGTGGTATTGCCGGTGTAACCCAGACCGGTGCCGGGGCCTTCGCCGTACTGCAGGGCAAACTTGTTCTTGCCACCCAGGAAGGCCGCTTGTACATGCTGCGCCGTCAGCGCCCAGCCACTGTTGGTGTCACGCCCACCGGCCTTGGCGATGTAGCTCAAGCCAAGTTCCAGTTCGCCACCGGGGTTGGTCTTGAAACCTGCGACGTTGAAGTCGTGACGGGTGGCGTACTCCTTCTGGTACAGGTTGTCCTTGCGCGACAGGGCGTAGCTGTATTTCAAGCCGCCGATCAACACGTCCTCGATCCCGCCACCGGTGGCGCTCTGGTTCCAGTAGTAGAAGTCGGAAATATGGATGTCGTTACGTTTGTAGTAACGCCGCCCGGCCCACAGCGAACCGCCATTGAGACTGGGCAGGTTGGACCATTGCGCATACATCTGCGGCATGCGCGCCGAGCCATTGTTTTCACCCTGGAACTTCAGGGCACGGTCGTACTTGTTATAGAGGGAAGCCATGGCATCGACGCTGAACACCGAACCGTCATCGAGGGTCAGCAAATCCTGACGCAGTTCCAGCTCGGCGTACTGCTCGCATTCGTTGCCCAAGCGGTACTTGGTTTGCGCACCCGGCAGTTGGAAACATTGCTGCTTGCCGCTGCCCGTTGACGTGCCCGCGCCGCTGCGCAAATACCCGGCAAATTCCAGGGCTTGGGCGCCGAAAGGCACCGTGAGGCAGGAAGCAATAAGGCCCAGTTTTATTGTTGTTTTCATGAAGTGCTCCTTTTATTTTTATTGTTTTTTCTTGCTGTCTTGCGTGACGCGATCACCTGTAGGAGCGAGCTTGCTCGCGAAGAATTTGCAACCTCCACGCAACACCTGGAGGGGCGCGTTAGCGTTGGCGATCTTCGCGAGCAAGCTCGCTCCTACAGGGGGCATTTCAACCAGTCAGGTGCAGCACGAAGGATTCATAAGGGCGTAGCACCATCGTGCTCGTGCGCAGCGGGCAATCGGGGTAGTTGCTGATCAGAAGGCGTTGCTCGTTTGCGGCGTTGATCACGCCTTCGGGCAGTTGGATCTCGCACGACGATCCATAGAAGTTGTTGAGTACCAACAGGCGCTCGCCATGACCTTCACGCAGGTACGCCCAGACCTGGAGATGGTCTTGCAGCAACGCACGGTAAACGCCTTGCTGTATCAGCGGCTCGCGACGGCGCAGGTCGATCAGCCTGCGGTAGTGATGCAGCACCGAATCCGGGTCATCCATCTGGCTGTTGACATTGATCTGCGCAGCATTCGCGGGAATGCCGATCCAGGGTTCACCGCGGCTGAACCCGGCGTTCGCTTCGGTGCTCCACTGCATGGGCGTACGCCCGTTATCGCGGGACTTCTGCATGATCGCCGCCATGCTCGAAGCTTCGGACTCTCCCGCGTCGCGCTTGAGGCGGAAGATGTTCAGGGTTTCCACATCGCGGTATTGCGAAATGCTGTCGAAGCCGGGGTTGGTCATGCCCAGCTCTTCGCCCTGATACACATATGGCGTGCCCTGCAGAAAGTGCAGCGCCGTGGCGAGCATCTTGGCCGAGACCACGCGGTATTCGCCGTCGTCACCAAAGCGCGAGACCACCCGTGGCTGGTCGTGGTTACACCAGAACAACGCGTTCCAGCCGCCACCGGCCTGCATGCCCACCTGCCAGTCGGAGAAAATCTGCTTGAGTTGCAGGAAATCGAAATCGGCCTTCACCCACTTCTGCAGGTTCGGATAATCGACTTTCAGGTGATGGAAATTGAAGGTCATCGACAGCTCTTTCGACGCTGGATTCGAGTAGCGAATGCAGTGTTCCAGGCGGGTGGATGACATCTCGCCCACGTTGATCAGGTCATGGCCTTCAAAGACCTCGCGGTGCATTTGCTGCAGGTATTGGTGCACGTTCGGGCCGTCGGTGTAGAAACGGCGACCGTCGCTGTTGTCTTCGGGGAAATCGGCGGGCTTGGAGATCAGGTTGATCACATCCAGGCGGAAGCCGCCCACGCCTTTGTCGCGCCAGAAACGCATCATCTTGAACACTTCGGCGCGTACCTTGGGGTTATCCCAATTGAGGTCGGCCTGGGTATGGTCGAACAGATGCAGGTAGTACTGGCCAGTCTGCGCTTCGTATTCCCAGGCCGAGCCGCCGAACTTGGATTCCCAGTTGTTCGGCTGGTCACGCCAGATGTAGAAGTCACGATAGGGATTGTCGAGGCTGCTGCGCGCCTGCTGGAACCATTCGTGTTCGATGGAGGTGTGGTTGACCACGATGTCGAGCATCAGCTTGATACCACGCTTGGCGGCTTCGCTGATCAGCAGGTCGCAGTCGGCCATAGTGCCGTAGCTGGGGTCGATGGCGTAGTAGTCGCTGATGTCGTAGCCGTTGTCGCGCTGGGGCGAGCGCAGGAACGGAGTAACCCACAGGCAGTCCACGCCCAGCCACTTGAGGTAGTCGAGTTTGTCCACGATGCCCAGCAGGTCACCGGTGGCGTTACCCGCGTGGCTGTGGAAGCTTTTGGGGTAGATCTGGTAGATCACCGAGTGTTGCCAGGTTTGCATGGTGGATTCCTTCAGTAGAGTTGGGTGTTGGCCCTTCCGGCCTCATCGCAGGCAAGCCAGCTCCCACATTTGAATGTGTTCACACATCACTGTGGGAGCTGGCTTGCCTGCGATAGCGATCTTCAGGCGACCCGGTAACCAGGCCGAACGATCTTCATGCTCAACATGCACGTCAGCGCAAACGGCACGACCATCGCCACGACCATGCCAATCACGAACATCGGAATGGCGCTCGGTACGATCGAGATAAACCCGGGTAGCCCACCGACGCCGATGGCCGAGGCCTGCACCTTGTTCAACGACAGGAAAATGCTGCCCAGCGCCGAGCCCAGCAGAGCGGCATAGAACGGGAATTTGAAACGCAGGTTCACCCCGAACATCGCCGGCTCAGTGATGCCGAAGTAAGCTGAAATGGCCGAGGTCGAGGCCATGCTTTTGTCCCGCGCATTGCGAGTCATGTAGAACACCCCGAGCGCGGCGCTGCCCTGGGCCAGGTTGGACATGACGATCATCGGCCAGATAAAGGTGCCGCCCTGGGTGGAAATAAGCTGCAGGTCGACGGCCAGGAACATGTGGTGCATACCGGTGATCACCAGCGGCGCATAGAGCAGGCCGAAAATCGCGCCGCCGATCATAGGTGCGATTTCAAACAGGGTGACCAGGCCTTCGGTAATCAGGATGCCGAGGTGACGCGTCACCGGGCCGATGATTGCCAGGGCCAGCACACCAGTGACCACGATGGTGGTGATCGGCACCACCAGCAGTTGAATGGCATTCGGCACCCGCGCCCTCAGCCACTTCTCGATCACGCTCATGACAAAGGCCGCCATCAGGATTGGCAGGATCTGCCCCTGGTAACCCACCTTCTCGATCTGGAACCAGCCGAAGATATCGAAGTACGGCAGGCTCTGGCCGTCGAGGCCGGCTACCGCCTTGCCGTAGTTCCAGGCGTTGAGCAGGTCCGGGTGCACCAGCATCAGGCCCAGCACGATGCCGAGGATTTCACTACCGCCGAACCGCTTGGCCGCCGACCAGCCCACCAGTGCCGGCAGGAACACGAAGGAGGTGTTGGCCATCAGGTTGATCAGGCTCCACAGGCCATCCAGATTCGGGTAGGCCTCCAGCAGCGTCTGGCCTTCGATGAACATGCCCTTGGCGCCCATCAGGTTGTTCACGCCCATCAACAGGCCGGCAATGATCAGCGCGGGCAGGATCGGCATGAACACATCGGAGAACACCCGCACCAGGCGCTGCATGGGGTTGGCCTTGTCGCCGCCGGCTTTCTTGACGTCGGCAATGGTCGAAGCGGCAAGGCCGGTCAGTTCGCGCAGGGCGGCGTAGACCTTCTCCACTTCGCCGGGACCGATCACCACCTGGAACAGGCCGCCGGTAAAGAACGAACCCTTGACCAGATCGACCTGGTTCAGGGCACTGCTGTTGACCAGGCTGGGGTCCTTGAGCGCCAGGCGCAGGCGGGTCACGCAATGGGCAGCCTGCTCAAGGTTTTCGCGGCCTCCGAGGTTGTCGAGGATCTCGCGGGCAATCGTTGAATAGTCGTGGCTCATGCTCGTTTTCCACTGTGATTGTTTTTATGGGTGGCAGTCGTTGGCAGCACGCCGAGGAGGGAAAAGTACTCGTCTGTACGAGTTAAATCAACAACTCGTCTGTACGAGTTACACTTTTGTTTATTCATACGATCTTTCCGTCAGGTTTTTCACCTACGGGCACGGGTGTCCAATGGACAAACCCAACCTCTGCCACTAAGGTTCCTGCCTTGAACGCGCAGTCCACCTTCATAACGCCGGGCAAGAGCCATCCCATGAGCAAATACAACCAGATCTATACGGATCTGCTTGCCAGCATCACCACCGAGCGCCTGCAACGCGGTACGCGCCTTCCCTCCGAAACCGAACTGATGGACGCCTACCAGGCCAGCCGTGGCACCGTGCGGCGCGCCATCGAGCAGTTGCAGGAACGTGGCTTTGCGCAAAAGATCCACGGCAAGGGCACCTTTGTGTTGTCGCCCAACCCGATCGAGTTCCAACTGGGCGGCATCGTCAGCTTCCACGAGACCCACGCAGACCTGGGCGATGACGTACGTACCGACGTGGTCGAGTTCACCCAGATCCCGTTGGAAGGCTCACTGCTGCAGCACATCGAGGCCGAACCCGGCACCCTGATCACGCGCATCAAACGGGTGCGCCGCATCGGCGGCAAACGCGTGATTCTGGACATCAACCACTTCATCAGCGACCTGATTCCCGGCCTGGACCGCGACATCGCCGAGCAGTCGATCTACGCGTTTATCGAGCAAACGCTGCAGTTGCAGATCAGCTACGCGCAACGCACCATCGAAGCCCTGCCACGCAGCAAGGACGACCAGGCGCATCTGGATCTGGAGGGGCAAAGCCATGTGATTGTGGTGAGTAACCAGACGTTTTTGCAGGATGGAAGGCAGTTCGAGTACACCGAGTCGCGGCATACGTTGGATAAGTTTTACTTTTCGGATATAGCGCGGCGGTAAGCGTAAGCCGTGAAACCCACTGACACCACGAAAAATACCCTTCACGAAAAACCTTCTTCGTAGTGACTGCATTAACTGTTGCGCAGACGCCGTACACATTATCCGAGTCAAACCAAGGGAGAGAATACGATGTTCAGGAAGAGCCTGGTGTCGAGTATGTACGCGTTGCTATTGATCGGCTGCACCGGCAGAGGCTTTCAACCACCGCCGCCGGAATTTACCAATTGGAAGAAGATCGGGGTGTCTGAAGAGGGCGTCAAACACGCCATGACCGCATGCGGCTATACCAACCTGATAGGGACGGGCGACAGAACCCCGATTGACCAGGTGCTCACGCGGTTTTATTGCATGAAAGACGCAGGTTTCAAGCGCACAGATAACATTGACCTTTGCAAGGAAGGCCGCATCGGCGAATCACCCGTTTGCGAAGGCCGCCGGTAATCCGTCAGCGAAAAGACACAAGGTGCTTGGCGATGCACAAAGCTGCCAGAATTTGCCAGACCCAAAAAGCCAAAAGCCCGCAATTACGCGGGCTCCAGGGCATTTCTTGCTAGATCGTGCCGGACAATGCCGGACGTCCCATCATTCCCACTCAATCGTCGCCGGCGGCTTGCTCGACACGTCATACGTCACGCGCGAGATACCTTCGATCTCGTTGATAATCCGGCCGCTGACCGTCTCCAGCAGTTCGTAAGGCAGGTGTGCCCAACGCGCTGTCATGAAGTCGATCGTCTCTACGGCACGCAACGCAACAACCCATGCGTAACGACGACCATCGCCTACAACGCCAACCGATTTCACCGGCTGGAATACCACGAACGCCTGGCTGACCTTGTGGTACCAGTCGGCCTTGCGCAGTTCTTCGATGAAGATGTGGTCGGCGCGACGCAGCAGGTCGGCGTATTCCTTCTTCACTTCACCCAGGATACGCACGCCCAGGCCCGGGCCTGGGAATGGGTGGCGGTAGACCATGTCGTACGGCAGGCCCAGTTCCAGGCCCAGACGGCGGACTTCGTCCTTGAACAGTTCGCGCAGCGGTTCTACCAGCTTGAGGTTCATCTCCTCAGGCAGGCCACCCACGTTGTGGTGGGACTTGATCACGTGGGCCTTGCCGCTCTTGGCGCCGGCCGACTCGATCACGTCGGGGTAGATGGTGCCCTGGGCGAGGTACTTGATGTTGTCCAGTTTGTTGGACTCGGCATCGAACACGTCGATGAAGGTGCGGCCGATGATCTTGCGCTTCTTCTCCGGGTCGGACTCGCCGGCCAGGTTGTTGAGGAACTGGTCCTCAGCGTTGGCGCGGATCACCTTGACGCCCATGTTCTCGGCGAACATGGCCATCACTTGCTCACCTTCGTGCAGGCGCAGCAGGCCGTTGTCGACGAATACGCAGGTCAGCTGGTCGCCAATGGCCTTGTGCAGCAAGGCGGCCACAACCGAGGAGTCAACGCCGCCGGACAGGCCAAGCAATACGTTGTCAGTGCCGACCTGGGCGCGCACTTGGGCGATGGCGTCTTCAGCAATTTTCGACGGGGTCCACAGGGCTTCACACTCGCAGATGTCGAGGATGAAACGCGACAGGATGCGCCCGCCTTGCTTGGTGTGGGTCACTTCCGGGTGGAACTGCACCCCGTAGTAGCGACGCTCATCGCTGAACATGCCGGCAATCGGGCAGCTCGGGGTGCTGGCCAGGATGTGGAAGTCTTCCGGCATTTTGGTGACCTTGTCACCGTGGCTCATCCAGACGTCGAGGCCGAACAGGCCGTCGGCGTCGATGTGGTCTTCGATGCCGTCCAGCAGGCGGCTCTTGCCGACCACGTCCACACGGGCATAACCGAATTCACGCAGCTCGGAGCCTTCTACCTTGCCGCCCAGTTGCTCGGCCATGGTCTGCATGCCGTAGCAGATGCCGAATACCGGCACACCCAGGTCGAATACCGCTTGCGGGCAGCGCGGACTATTGGCTTCGTGAACGGACTCGGGGCCACCGGCGAGAATGACGCCTTTGGGTGCGAATTCGCGGATCGCTTCATCGTCCATGTCGAACGGATGCAGTTCGCAGTACACGCCGATTTCACGCACGCGGCGGGCGATCAGTTGGGTGTACTGGGAACCGAAGTCGAGGATCAGGATGCGGTGGGCGTGAATGTCGAGGGCCATGAAGTCAGTCTCGTCTAATGAATCAGAAACAACTCGGGGCTGAAGAACAGCCCCGGTTACTTAACGTTTTGCTGGAAGCCTCAACCTACACGGTAGTTTGGCGCTTCCTTGGTGATCTGCACGTCGTGGACATGGGATTCAGCCATGCCGGCGCCGGTGATCCGTACGAACTCTGGCTTGGTGCGCATTTCTTCGATGTTGGCGCTGCCGGTGTAGCCCATCGAGGAACGCAGGCCGCCCATCAGTTGATGGATGATCGCGCTCAGGGTGCCTTTGTACGGCACACGGCCTTCGATGCCTTCCGGTACGAGCTTCTCGGCGCCTGCCGAAGAGTCCTGGAAATAACGGTCGGAAGAGCCTTGCGCCTGGGACATGGCGCCCAGCGAACCCATGCCACGGTAAGCCTTGTACGAACGGCCCTGGAACAGTTCGATCTCGCCCGGTGCTTCTTCGGTACCGGCGAACATCGAGCCCATCATCACGCAGGAGGCACCGGCTACGATGGCCTTGGACAGGTCACCGGAGAAACGGATGCCACCGTCGGCGATCAAGGGTACGCCAGTGCCTTCAAGGGCAGCGGCGACGTTGGCGATGGCGCTGATCTGCGGCACGCCCACACCGGCGACGATACGCGTGGTGCAGATGGAGCCTGGGCCGATACCGACCTTGACTGCGTCGGCGCCAGCTTCGGCCAGGGCCTTGGCGGCAGCGCCGGTAGCGATGTTGCCGCCGATCACCTGCACTTCAGGGAAGTTCTGCTTGACCCAACGCACGCGGTCGATCACGCCTTTGGAGTGGCCGTGGGCGGTGTCGACCACTACCACGTCAACACCGGCAGCGACCAGCGCCGAGACGCGATCACCGGTGTCTTTACCGGTACCGACCGCAGCGCCAACGCGCAGACGACCTTGGTCATCCTTGCTGGCCAGCGGGTAAGCCTTGGCTTTTTCGATGTCGTTGACGGTCATCATGCCTTTGAGGGCGAATTTGTCGTCGACGATCAGCACGCGCTCGATGCGGTGCTTGTGCAGCAGTTCGCGCACATCGTTCTTGTCGGCGCCTTCCTTGACGGTGACGAGGCGCTCTTTAGGCGTCATCACTTCGCGGACGGTGACTTCAAGGCGGTTCTCGAAACGCACGTCACGGGAAGTGACGATGCCGACCAGGTCGCCATCGTGCAGCACCGGGACGCCGGAGATGTTGTGCATACGCGTGAGTTCGAACAGGTCACGCACGGTGGCGTCAGCTTCGATGGTGATCGGATCTTTCACCACACCGGCTTCGTAACGCTTGACCTTGCGCACTTCGGCAGCTTGCTGCTCGATGGTCATGTTCTTGTGGATGATGCCGATGCCGCCTTCCTGAGCCATGGCAATGGCCAGACGGGCTTCGGTGACGGTGTCCATGGCAGCGGAAACCAGGGGAATATTCAGCTCGATGCCACGGGTTAGGCGGGTCTTGAGACTGACTTCGTTAGGAAGCACCTCGGAATAACCGGGCACTAGGAGAATGTCGTCGAATGTCAGAGCTTCTTGGCTGATACGCAGCATCGCGGGGGCTCCCGAGCGGGAAAATGGAAGCGCGCCATTATATACATGCACCCTGCCGGGCTCAATGTAAAACTCTGACAAACTTGGTAATACTGATAGATGGGTAATTTCATCGCCCCGATCATTCCCATGCTCCGCGTGGGAATGCCTCTGGTGACGCTCCGCGTCGCCTTGGGGCAGGATTCAAAATCTCCGACAACAACGGGACGCGGAGCGTCCCATGCGGCGTTGCCCACGCGGGAGCGTGGGAACGATCGTGTTCGGCAAAAAGTTACAGTTCGACTTTGACCCAGCTCATTTTTTGATCGAGCCAATCGGCAAACTCGTCGATAAAGCTCTGTTTGAAGCCCGCCTCCGCCCAGTTGTTGAAAATGAATCCCAGGTTGGAAAACCCGCATTCCTGCAGGAACAGAAAGCCATTGATGTCGTCTTCATGCCCACATAGCGGGCAGGTGAAGTTATCGGTGTGGCCAGGCATCCAGTCTTCCAGGCTTTCAAACAGCGCCTCGCCGACTTCCTTTAGGCACTCCGGGCAGCCAGCTTCTTCGAGGAACCCCTTGGCCGGCGTGTAGATGCAACGCTTGTAGATGATCTCCAGGCCATTGACCGGCTCGTTGAACGGCAGCGCTTCGGGGTGCAGCACCACCGCGCGGGCACCATCGGCCAGGGCGTAGCCCATGCGGTTGCCGGTACGCCCGCAAGTGGTGAGCTCTTCCTTGATGATGTTCTTGCGCACCAGCCAGCGCACAATCGCCCGGGCGCGGGGTTCGTGGACCGGCAAGGTGGAGATTTTCGGGACAAGGATGCTTTGGGAGTTCATGGGAGTCCTGCGGTGTGGCTATTGGCGCCATCGCGGGCAAGCCCGGCTCCCACAGGTGATCGCATTCCAATGTGGGAGCCGGGCTTGCCCGCGATGACGCCCGGGAGGACGGCAGCTTAATCCCTGAAAAAATCAGGTCAAGTACTCAAATACCGTCCGATCAACGCAATACCGCTGGCCAATACCAGCCAGGTCACCAACCGCACGAACGCCTCACGGGACAGCCGCATCGTCAGCCTGCGCCCACACCACAACCCCAGGGCCATCGCCGGCAACAGGCAAACCGCCAACATCAATAACGGCAAATCTGCATACACCCCGGCAATCAGGAACAGACTCAAACGCACGACCGTGCTGCAACTGATCAGCGCGCTTTGCGTAGCCCGCGCAGCGTCCTTGGGCAAACGGCTGTTCAGGTAAATCGCATATAAGAAGCCGCCACTGCCGAATAGCGCCCCAAACAGGCCGCCAACGGTGCCCATGGGAATCGACCAGCCCGCCGCCAGCTGAGTCGGCCTTGCTTTCACCGCCAGGCTGTAAATCGCGTAGACGCTGATAAACAGCCCCATCAATAACAGCAACAGGTCCGAATGCAGGTTGAGCAAAAACACCACGCCCAGGGTGCAGCCGATGGCCATGCAGGGCAGCAACCGCAACAGTTCCGGCTTGTTCACATCGCGCCGTGTTCGCAGCAGGCCGCCAAACGCAGCGACAAAGTCCAGAAGCACCAGCAACGGGATGATCTTCGACAGCGGCATGAATAAAATCAGGATCGGCCCCGCCACCAGCGCCGTGCCGAACCCGGCAATGCCGAACACGATATAAGCCACCGTCACGCCCAGGCCGATCACCAGCCAATCAATACCGCCGAAAGTCCACTGGCTCATCAGCTCAACCGGGCTCATGACTTATTCCTTCTATTGAGATGCCGTTCACTTTAGCCATCGGCAAGGGTTGCGACTAATATCTTCCAGGCTCACTACTCATCTCAAAAAGGCATGACTCTTGATCTCCACCCGGCAACTGCGTTATTTCGTCGAAATCGCCGACAGCGGTAGCTTCAGTGCTGCCGCCGAGCGCCTGTTCGTGGCGCAATCAGCCTTGAGCCGGCAGATCAAGGAGCTTGAATCTCAACTGCAAACCCCACTGTTCGAACGCACTGCACGCCAGCCAAGGCTGACGGCCGCCGGCGAAGCCTTCTACCCACGGGCGCGCAACCTGCTGAGTGAGTTGCTCAAGGCCAGCGACCTGGCGACACAAGTGGGCCAGGGCCAACTCGGCACCTTGCGCCTGAGCCATTCGAGCACCGTGCCGATGAGCGGCGCGTTACTGCAAGGCATCAGCACGTGGCTGGAGCGCTGCCCGGGTGTGTCGATGGATATCGTCAAACTCTCCTCCGAAGCCCAACTGGAGGAAATCGTCGAGGGCCGCCTGGACGTCGGCCTGCTGCGGTTGCCGGTGTTGCGCCAGCGCGAAGGCGTGCGCGTGGTGCCTTGGTACACCGAGCCGTTGGCGCTGGCAGTGCCTGCGGGTCATCCCTTGGCACGCGGCAACGCAGCGGTCGAGTTAATGCAACTCAAGGATGAGGCGTTTATTTCAATCCCCCACCCTCAGCGCGGCGGGCTGAGCTATCTGTCGGCTGAATTGTGCATGCGTGCAGGTTTTTTCCCCAAGGCGGCGCGGGTAATGTCGCGCAAGACCACGCAGTTGCAATTGATCCAGGCCGGTTTCGGGATTGCCCTGTTACCAAAATCCATGCAGGACATCGCCCCGCCCAACGTGCAATTTTTGCCCTTGGCCGACCCTGACTGCGACAGCACCGTAGCCCTGGCCTGCGCGCAAGCGCCGAACGCGCTGGTGGAGCAATTCTGTCAAACCCTGCACGAATGCCTATAAACTGCCGCCCATGATTAAAGATCCTTTTGCCCGCTTGGGCCTGGACCGCGAAGTCCTGACTGTCAGCCAACTCAACGGCCGCGCGCGGGTGTTGCTGGAAGACGTGTTCACCAATATCTGGGTGGAAGGCGAGATCTCCAACCTCGCCCGCCCGGCCTCCGGCCATGTGTATTTCACGCTCAAGGACAGTGGCGCCCAGGTGCGTTGCGCGCTGTTTCGCAATAACGCGGCGCGGGTACGTCAGGCGTTGAAGGATGGCCTGGCGGTGAAGGTGCGCGGCAAGGTCTCGTTGTTCGAGGGCCGCGGCGATTACCAACTGATCCTCGATACCGTGGAGCCGGCCGGTGATGGTGCGCTACGCCTGGCCTTCGACGCACTGAAGGAAAAGCTGAGCGCCGAAGGCCTGTTCAGTGCCGAACGCAAAGTGGCGCTGCCGGCGCATCCTCGGCGCATCGGTATTATCAGCTCGCCCACCGGCGCGGTAATTCGCGACATCATCAGCGTATTCCGCCGCCGCGCGCCGAACGTTGAACTGACCCTGATCCCTACTGCCGTGCAAGGCCGCGAAGCAATCCCGCAGATCGTGCGGGCGCTGAAACTCGCCGACGCCCGGGGTTTCGACGCGCTGATCCTGGCCCGTGGCGGTGGCTCCCTGGAAGACTTGTGGTGCTTCAACGAAGAGGTGGTGGCCCGCGCAATTGATGCCTGCGTTACCCCTATCGTCAGTGCCGTTGGTCATGAAACCGATGTGTCCATCAGCGACTTCGTGGCGGACGTCCGCGCCCCTACTCCCTCCGCCGCCGCCGAGTTGCTGGCTCCCGACGCCAGCCACCTGGTGCGTCAAGTGGAAAACCTGCAGCGCCGCCTGGTGATGCTGATGCGCAACCGCCTGAGCCACAGCCGCCTGCGCCTGGAAGGCATGGCCCGGCGCCTGCGTCACCCGGGCGAGCGCTTGCGCCAGCAGGCCCAGCGCCTGGATGACCTGGACATGCGCTTGCGCCGCGCCTTTGAGCGTAGCCTCAATACCCGTCGCGAGCGCTTGATCCGCCTGGAAACCCGCCTCGCCGGCCAGCACCCCGGCCGTCAACTGGCACTCTTGCGCCAACGCCTGGACAGCCTCGCCGAACGCCTGCCCCGCGCCATGCGTGAAGGTCTCAAGGCTCGGCGTCTGCAACTGCAGAGCCAAGTGCAGACATTGCAGGTGGTCAGCCCGCTGGCGACCCTGGGCCGCGGCTACAGCATCCTGTTGGACGAGCGCGGCCAGGCGATTCGCAATGCCGCACAAACCCACACCGGCCAGCGCCTCACCGCGCGCCTGGGTGAAGGCCAATTGCAAGTGCGGGTGGAAGACAACCACCTGACACCCGTCACCCTTTCATTATTGGATTGATCGATGCCACGCCTACTGAGCCTGTTGATGCTGTTGTGCCTCACATTTAACGCCCACGCCGACAGTTACATCACGCGAACCCTGAACAAACCGGTGCCAGGCGGCGTGGCCGTCGTCGAACTGGGCCCTTCGGCCACGGCGCCGAAAGCCACCTACCAGGGCAAGCCGGTGCTGGTGGTCAAGGAGCAGGACAACTGGCTGGCGATTGTCGGTATCCCGTTAACGGTCAAGCCTGGCAACGAGCGCATCAGCAGCGGGGGGCGCAACCTGCCGTTTATCGTCGGTTACAAGAAGTATCCGGAACAGCGCATTACTTTGAAGAACAAGAGCCAGGTCAACCCTGACCCGGCTCAGCTCAAGCGCATCGAAGGCGAACTGGCAGTGCAGCTCAAGGCTTACCGCAGCTTCAGCCCGAACCTGCCTAGCAACCTGGTGCTGGATAAACCGGTGAACGGGCCGCTTTCGAGCAAATTCGGGGTGCGCCGCTTCTTCAACGGTGAGGAACGCAACCCGCATTCGGGCCTGGATTTCGCCGTACCGGCCGGCACACCGATCAAGACACCCGCCAATGGCAAGGTGATTCTGGTCGGCAATTACTTCTTCAACGGCAATACCGTGTTTGTCGACCATGGCCAGGGCTTTATCAGCATGTTCTGCCATATGTCGAAGATCGATGTGAAGGTGGGTCAGCCACTGGTGCGCGGTGCGGTAGTCGGCAAAGTCGGCTCGACAGGCCGGGCCACCGGGCCGCATATGCACTGGAACGTCAGCCTGAATGATGCACGGGTAGATCCGGCGATTTTTATCGGCGCGTTTCAACCCTGAATACCGTGGCCGTGAGGGGCGTCAGTGATTTCCTGCGCTGGCGCCTGATCTGCCGGAGGTTCGCTGCAATGCATTGTGATCTTCTTACACTTTTGCGATGAACCATCCGACACCCGAGACTCACTCAACCAGCGATTTACACGGACGTAATGAGCAGGACCTGAGCATTGGAGATCCAATTCCCATGAGACTCTTTCCATGTCACTTACCCCAGCACTGTCAGAGCGACATTCGCAAAACCTCTTGCCCTCATCTCACGCCTCACCCGGTACCCCCCCGACCAGCCCGCCTACACCACCCGCAACTCTGCAACAACCTGCATCAGTCCCCTTGACCGCCGCCGCCAATTACGCCCCCGATGACCCACCTACTCCCGCCTCGTCAGGTATAACCCCGGCGAAAATGCGATACCCGCAGTTGGTGAAGCATTTCAAACCCAGCAGTGAAACACAGTTCACCGCTGAACACGCGTTGCTGACCGAAGACAAGCAACGCCTGCATAGCCAGCAACCCGGCTTCAAGGCCTTTGTACAGTCGCAACTTGAGGAAGCCTTCCCCGCGATCAGGCCGCTGAATCCGGACATGCTCAGTTTCAATCGCTACAGAGTGGGCGATGGACGCGAATCACTGGCCTCTTCAGAGCCCCTGATGGCTGCACTGGCCAGGATGATCCGCGACATCCAGGCCAACCCGAATGCGTTGATGCGCCCGGAGCGAGGCATAAGCACTGAATTCACTTATCGACGAACCATTGCCGACATGGCGGTACCGGCCTTTACCGAAGGCACGCTGCAATCCATTGCTCGCAGCATTGCCACGCAATACCCGCAGGCGCTTGAAGAATACTGGAGCACACCGCGGCCGGTGGAAAATCAGCCGACGCTCCAGATGCCGCCGCAAGAGCAACTGTTGTTCCTGCACAAAAAACAGCTGTCGATCCTCGCCTCACTGCGCCTGAGCGATGGCACCCTGAGCGCGACCG
This sequence comes from Pseudomonas sp. PA-7-1E, assembly GCF_021605325.1. Lineage (NCBI taxonomy): Bacteria > Pseudomonadati > Pseudomonadota > Gammaproteobacteria > Pseudomonadales > Pseudomonadaceae > Pseudomonas > Pseudomonas sp. PA-7-1E. The sequence continues at coordinate 140,293 of NZ_WKFA01000001.1, read as the reverse complement.
GCAAAGGCCTGATCGACTCCGCGTTGCGCTACCCCACCCTGCAAGACCGGGAAAAACGCTTCACCGACGGTGATCGCTTAGGGGTGTACCCCGTTACTGTGGATGACCAAACGGAACATGGCGCGATGCTGCCAGGGGCCTTTCTCATCACCCGAAAAGACGGCTCCTATGCTACGCCGCCCACCTGGCCGAATGGGCGCGCACTTGCGCTCAACGATGACAATGGCCCCGTCGTGATGTACACGCCCAGCGAAGGTTTCGAGGAATTCGCAACCCCGGCCCAGGCACGCCAGGCTTTGGCCAACCGCCTGGACCAGGGCGGTGTCGAGGCCAAGTTGCTCCTGCAAGGCCTGCCCCCGGCTCTGCAAAACAGGCCCGACCCTATTACCGGAAAAGATCTGATGTCCAGTGTCGAGCCATCGGCCGGGGATGTGTTGGCGCAATCCATTCCCTGGATGCTCAAACGCCAGCGGGCAGACATTAATACCCACCTGAGCACAGCATTGGCGCCAGGCAAAACCGTCAACCCCCTTCTCGACAGTGCCACATTGGAAGGTATCGATAATGCGGCCGACTGGTCGTACCTCACCGATGGCACCAACGCCATGCTGGCCCGGGACGCCAAACTGACCGACAAACTCCAACCCGAATGGTTGAAGAATCTAAGCCCCTTTCAAGAAGCCTTGTTTTTGCACTTGGACAAGGCGCAGGAACGGAGCCTGGATGCGCTGACGCCCCTGCTTGAAAAAATCCCGGCGCTGAACACCTTCGCCCGTGACCGCCTGAATGCAGCCATAAAACAGCGATACCCGGCAGCAGAAATCGATGCGGATCAACTCATGGTGCAGGTCCACACCCGCACCGCCATCCACGGCGGCAGAGGGACTGGCCAACCCCTCTATTCGAAACAAGACGCGGTGTCCCTGACCGACTTGGCGCTGAAGAATCCCAGTGGCTTCCCTGCCGTCGAAAGAGGTGTATACACCGATGAGAAAATGACCTTGCCTCTGCGCGACAAGCACGGCAAGCCTGTGCGAGACCTGAGCGGCAAGCCGGTTACCCTGGATACCGACGATCTCAAGGCACTGGTCAATACCGCCGATGTCGGGGGCGAATACACCAAACTACTCAAACAGGAAATGGCCCCAGATGCCCAATCGGGGAGTGCTGTGCACTTGCGCACAGCGTGGAAAGCTCATCTGGCAGACGCGATGGACAAAGAGGCGTTTCTGGCAGAACTCAGCCCCGACGCCTATACGGAACTGGCCAGCGACAACATCCATAAACGCGCGGCGCAGTGGGCGGATGCGGTACTGACTCACCCCGACCCGGCCACCCGCCCTCAAGTCGATGGGAAAACCATCGTCGCCAACAGCCTGCTGCACAGGGGGCTAGCGGTGCAGGGCGTGATGGTGATCGGCAACCAGACAGATCCATCGCTGGTGCTGTACACCCCCAAGGCTCCCGACGGCATTACTTATCGCGAAGTCGCGGACCACAAGGCCCTCGACACCCTCCTGGAGAAAAAAGAGTGGGCAACCTATATCGCGCAAAGAAAATCACCCGTCAGTAAAGATGAGGTCGATCAGTTCAAGGGAGCGCTTAAAGAAGCTGCGTACAGCCCAACGAAATTGATGTCACCCGAGCTGGCGGTCTCGTCGATCAAGCTGCTGGGAGGCGCCACTCGCCTTGAGCCCATAAAAGGTGATTTCCAAGACCATCTGTACAAGCAACACGTACAGATGGCGATCGACCGAGCGGACCACCAGTCCGTAAGCAGTGCGGAGGTCGCACGGCAATCGCTCAAGAACAAAATCGAGTTCGGCATTGAAGTGGCATTGATCTTTACCGACCTGATACCGGTGGCTGGCAAAGGCGTGTCTGCGGGTTTTCGTCTGGGCAAAGCCGGCATCAGCGCACTGCGCGCCAACAGCAGAGTGTTGCCGCACCTGATCAAAAGACCCGGCCTGGGACGGGCGATCTACAGTGATTTCACCCTGTCTGCCGCGGGTATCTCCAATGTTCGCGCGGCCCCCCTACGCCCGGTATTCAAGTCGTCGACGGCGACAGGCGCGATTACCCCGCGCCCAGGGCCAAGAGCACTGCCTGCGCCCGTCAGCCCAGTGCCGGCACGACCTTTAGCCAGCACCGGCAACACTATCGCCGGCTCACGCACGCCCAACGACGCCGTCATTCCCGAGCGCGACTTGAGTGCGTACGCCAGGCCTGGCGATATGATCAACGGCCGGACGCTAAGGAGTGACGGTACCTATAACGTTGGCGACGAGTGGTTCATCCGATTTACCGACAGTACCCGCGTGAGCAGGGTTTATCAGATCGATTCAGCCTTTCACGCTCGCAGTGGCTGGGTCAATATCATCGACCCGAACGTCCCAGCAACTGCGCCCAAAAGCAGCAGAATCGTCGCCTCTGTACAACATGCGGGCAACGGTGAATGGCGCCTGAATCAACTGCCCGGTGGAGCCCCCACGCCGACACCGGGAGCTTCGACGAGAGGCGCCGAGGCCCCTGCCCGACCTGCGTTACCAGACGCCGAGTATTTCAGCCTCAACAGAGGGCGGCTGGTCGAAGCCGACTTCACCGCTAAAACCTTGCCTGTGGCCAGGTATTGGTTCAGGCGGGATTTGTACAACTTCTACAAGAACATGCTCACTCAAGGCCAGATGCCGCCGCGCCCGCCCCGGCTGGAGCTCGCACCCGGCACCTCGCCGGCCGACCTGTTGCGTAAGGCCTACGAAATCACTGATGTGGTGGTACTGGGCGAGCGCCATAACGAAATCGCCAGTTTCCAGATGCTCAAAGAGAATATGCAGGCCCTCAAAGAGTCTGGGGTTACCACACTTTATCTTGAGAATGTCGAAACCAATGCCGCGGGCCAGCTCATGGATGTGGGCATGGGGGCCCACCGTCCTCAAGGCGCGTCTCCCACGCTCTCGGAACTGGTTCAACTTGCCAATGACAATGGAATCACCGTCAAATCCCTCGAGCACCACTACTTGACCCGCCGATCGGATATGCCCGATTTCTATAAGTACGTTGGGGACAACGACGAAGGTATTACTCGCCTGCAAGAATTCAATTACTTCGCGACCCGTATCTTGGAAACACGCAAGCCGGGCGAAAAAGTACTCGCCTTGGTAGGCCGGGCCCATATGAACACAGCCCGAAACGTTCCAGGTCTGGCGGAACTCACTGGAGGGGTGGGCATAGGCGTTTACCCGGACAAAGCATTCAACAAGAGTGTTGCCATCAGCGGCCCGTCAATACCAAGGGATCCCGGGGCCAACGTCACGGATAGCTTTACGGCAGGGGATTATCAGATCTTCCATAAAGTGATTTGAGTAATCACCGTCGTGCGTTGTTTGCGCGATGGTGAGCCCTTCACTGCCGCATACGGCGCCACGGGAAAACCTCATCACCAAAATTGCGCCACCACCTACAGCAGCGCAACAATGTGAAGAAAACAAGACACTGTTAGCAATAAATATTCATAAAGCTTGTTTTATACAGAAAATCTATCAATTTTTCCTGACCACCTTGCCATCTCACTTGGCCACGGTTAGGGTTGGGCTTATGAAAACCTCTCACACCCTCATTCAGCTCCGCCAGCACCGCAGCCTGTGCCTTGTCAGCGCACGACTGCCAGGCTGAATCGATCTGCCTCGCCCTCAGTTTTATCCCCAATAACAGTTCCACGGCAGGCCGCCTTTTCTCGGCCCCTACAACCAAGGATTTCCCGATGAGCATGCTCAAAGACCCGTCTTCGAAGTACCGCGCGTTCCCCACCATCGACATTCCGGACCGTACCTGGCCGTCGAAAACCATCACCCAAGCGCCTATCTGGTGCAGCTCCGACCTGCGTGATGGCAACCAGTCGCTGATCGAGCCGATGGACGCGGTGAAAAAGCTGCGCTTCTGGAAGACCCTGGTGGCCGTTGGCGTGAAGGAAATCGAAGCCTCGTTCCCGGCCGCGTCGCAAACCGACTTCGACTTCGTGCGCACCCTGATCGAAGACAACCACATCCCCGAGGACACCACCATCCAGGTGCTGACCCAGGGCCGTGAAGACTTGATCGCACGCACCTTCGAATCCCTGCGCGGCGCCAAGAAAGCCATTGTGCACTTGTACAATGCCACCTCGCCGTCGTTCCGCCGCATCGTATTCAACCAGGACAAGGACGGCATCAAGGCCATCGCGGTCAACGCCGCCAAGCTGTTCGTCAAATACGCCGCCCAGCAGCCGGAAACCCAGTGGACCTTCGAATATTCCCCAGAGACCTTCAGCGCCACTGAGCTGGAGTTCGCCAAGGAAGTCTGCGACGCGGTGATCGAGGTGTGGAACCCGACGCCTGAGCACAAGATGATCCTCAACCTGCCAGCCACCGTCGAGTGCGCCACGCCGAATATCTATGCCGACCAGATCGAGTGGTTCGGTCGCCATATCAACCGTCGCGACAGCGTGATCATCAGCCTGCACACCCACAACGACCGTGGCACTGGCGTGGCGGCCACCGAGCTGGGCCTGATGGCCGGCGCGGACCGTGTGGAAGGCTGCCTGTTCGGCAACGGCGAGCGCACCGGTAACGTCGACTTGGTCACCGTGGCACTGAACATGTACACCCAGGGCCTGGACCCGCAGTTGGACTTCTCGGACATTGACGGCGTGCGCAAAGTGGTCGAGGAATGCAACCAGATCCAGGTGCACCCACGTCACCCGTATGTCGGCGACCTGGTGCATACCGCATTCTCCGGTTCCCACCAGGACGCGATCCGCAAAGGTTTCTCCCAGCAGAAAGACGATGCGCTGTGGGAAGTGCCGTACTTGCCGATCGACCCGGCCGATATTGGCCGCAGCTACGAGGCGGTGATCCGCGTGAACAGCCAGTCGGGCAAAGGCGGTATCGCCTACCTGCTGGAGCAGGAATACGACATCAGCTTGCCGCGTCGCATGCAGATCGAGTTCAGCCAGGTGGTGCAGGCCGAAACCGACCGCGTGGGCCTGGAGATGACCGCGCCACAGATCTACGCCTTGCTGCAGCGTGAATACCTGCAAGCCAACACGCCGTATGCGTTGGTCAGCCACCGCCTGCAGGAAGAGAACGGCAACAGCTTTGTCGAGGTGGAAGTCTCCGGCAAAGGCCAGGGCGAAACCAACCTGCATTGGAAGGGCAAAGGCAACGGTGCGTTGGAAGCGCTGGTAGCGGGCCTGCCGATTGGCGTGGAGATCATGGACTACAACGAGCACGCGATTGGTGCGGGTACCAATGCCAAGGCGGCGGCCTATATTGAACTGCGCGTGAACGGCGAACGCCCGGTGCATGGTGTGGGGATCGATGAAAACATCACTACCGCCAGCTTCAAAGCGCTGTTCAGTGCGCTGAACCGTTCGTTGAGCCAGTTGGAAGCCAAAGCGGCGTAAGCATTGCCGTAATGCAAAAGGCCCCTGGGTGAGAATCCAGGGGCCTGATCGTTCCCACGCTCTGCGTGGGAATGCAGCCCTGGACGCTCTGCGTCCGCCCTTAGAAGCGGTACGCAGAGCGTCCCAAGAGGCGTTCCCACGCAGAGCGTGGGAACAATCTAAGAGCCTTAGACTAACTGAAAGCTATCGGCATCCAGATTCGCCGGGAACCGTGTACGGTAAGCCGCCAGCTCCGCCGCATCCAGGATCACCTGGAACACCCCATCCGCCTCCCCTGCACTCAGCAAAGTCTCACCCTGGAAATCCAACACCTGGCTATCGCCGGTGTAGGCAAACCCCTTGCCGTCGGTGCCCACCCGGTTCACCGCCGCCACGTAACACAGGTTCTCAATGGCCCGCGCCGGCAACAGCCGATTCCAATGCTGACGCCGAGCGCCCGGCCAGTTGGCGGTGTACAGCAGCAGGTCCGTATCCTGGGCATCGCGGCTCCACACCGGGAAGCGCAGGTCATAGCAGATCAGCGGGCGAATGCGCCACCCCTTCAACTCGAACTGCACCTGACGTTCACCTGGGGTGTAATGGTCATGTTCACCGGCCATGCGGAACAGGTGGCGCTTGTCGTAATGCAACACCTCACCATCCGGCCGCGCCCACAGCAGACGGTTGCGGTGGCTGCCATCGGCGGCCTGGATGATCACACTGCCGGTAATCACGGCCTGATACTTTGCCGCCTGGGCCTGGAGCCAATGATGGGTGGGGCCGTTTTCCGGCTCGGCGAGGGTTTCTGATTCCATCGAAAAACCGGTGGTGAACATCTCTGGCAGCACGATCAAGTCGGCGCCTTTGGCCTGCTCCAGCAGCAACTCGAAGTGTTCGAAATTGGCATGCCGGTCATGCCAGGCCAGGCTCGTCTGCACCAGGGCAATGTTCAGATTGGGCAGTACACTCAGATCACGCATAGTTTTTCCGCCGCTTGTCGCAACGTCTCCTCGCGTTTGGCAAAGCACAGGCGCACCAGGCGCTGGCCTTGGGGTGGGTGCTGGTAGAACACCGAAACCGGAATGGTCGCCACGCCATGTTCGCGGGTCATCCACAGGGACATGGCGACGTCATCCAGGTCTGGGCGTATCTGCGAGTAATCCACCAGTTGGAAGTAAGTGCCGGTCACCCGGGTAAAGCTCAAGCGCGATGGCGCCAACAGGTCGCAGAAAAGGTCCCGCTTGGCCTGATAGAAGGCCGGCAGTTCTTCGACATGTTCCGGGTGTTCGGCCATGAAGTCCGCCAAAGCGTACTGCAAAGGGGTGACGCCGCAGAAGTTGACATATTGATGCACCTTGCGCAGTTCGGCGCTGAGGGCCGGTGGCGCGACCACGTAGCCGGTCTTCCAGCCTGTGACGTGATAGGTCTTGCCGAATGAGCTGACCACGAATGCGCGCTGATACAGTTCCTGATGGGCCAATACGCTGACGTGGGGCACACCGTCGAATACCAGGTGCTCGTAGACCTCATCGCTGACCAGGTAGATATCGCGGTCGCGGATCAGTTCGGCCAACTGGTCCAGCTCGACACGGCTGATCAATGCACCGGTGGGGTTGTGCGGGCTATTGAGGATGATCATGCGCGTACGCGGTGAAAGCGCAGCCTTGAGTTTCTCGAAGTCCAGGGCGAAGCCTTGCAGGCTCAGTTGCACATGCACGCAGCGGCCACCGGCCAGTTCAACCGAAGGCTCGTAGCTGTCATAGCTGGGGTCGAACACGATGACTTCATCACCGCTGCGAATCACCGCCTGAATGGCGCAAAAAATCGCCTCGGTGGCGCCTGGCGTGATGGTCACTTCAGTGTCGGCATTCACCGTGACGCCATAGCTGCGGGCGATCTTGGCCGCCACTTGCTGACGCAGCACCGGCAGGCCTGTCATGGGGGCGTACTGGTTATGACCAAGGGCGATGTGCTTACCCACTGCATCGAGCAAACCCTGCGGACCATTGAAATCGGGAAAACCCTGGGACAGATTGAGCGCGCCGGTTTCGGCGGCGAGTTGCGACATGGTGGTGAAAATGGTCGTGCCGACGTTTGGCAGCTTACTGGTGATCATGGGAGCCCCCTTCGGGTGAGCTGCAAGTTTTAAGCTGCAAGCTGCGAGCAGGTCAAGGGGCAAACCGCCAGGCACAAAAAAGGGCTCCAAAGGAGCCCTCTCTTGCAGCTTGTAGCTTACAACTCGAAACTGCCGTTATTTTTTATCACGGCGCTTCTTGTCGGCCTTCTTGTGGTGAGTCATCAAACGACGCTTCTTGTTCACCTGACGGTCAGTCAGTGTGTTCTTGTTGCCTTCGTATGGGTTCTCGCCACCCTTGAACTCGATACGGATCGGCGTACCGACCAGTTTCAAGACACGGCGGTAGGTGTTTTCCAGGTAACGCACATAGGACTTGGGCACCTTCTCGATCTGGTTACCGTGGATCACGATAATCGGCGGGTTGGCACCACCCAAGTGGGCGTAACGCAGTTTGATCCGGCGGTTGTTGACCATCGGCGGCGCGTGCTCGCCGACCGCATCTTCCAGGATCTGGGTCAGGCGGTTGGTCGGCCAGCGGGTAACCGCGGACTTGAACGAGTTCTGTACGGACGCGTAGAGGTTGCCCACGCCAGTGCCGTGCAATGCCGAGATAAAGTGGATATCGGCGAACTCGACGAAGAACAGCCGACGTTGCAGCTCAATCTTGACGAAATCGCGCTCGCTCGGCGTCATGCCGTCCCACTTGTTGATCGCGATGACCAGGGCACGACCGGCTTCCAGGGCAAAGCCCAGCAAGTTGAGGTCGTGGTCCACCACGCCTTCGCGGGCGTCCATCACGAAGATCACCACGTTGGCGTCTTTGATCGCCTGCAGTGTTTTGACCACGGAGAACTTTTCAACTTCTTCGTGGATCTTGCCGCGCTTGCGCACACCGGCGGTGTCGATCAGCGTGTACTTTTCCTCGTTGCGTTCGAACGGGATGTAGATGCTGTCGCGGGTGGTACCGGGTTGGTCGTAGACGATAACGCGGTCTTCACCGAGCATACGGTTGACCAGAGTCGACTTGCCGACGTTCGGGCGGCCGATGATAGCGATCTTGATACCGTCTTTTTCGCTCGGGCCAGGAATGCGCTTGGCTTCCTCGCCTTCAGCGACGATCTCTTCCTCGCCCTCTTCTTCCTCGACATCATCCTTTGGGAAGTCGCGCAGGGCGATTTCCAGCATCTGGGTGATGCCGCGGCCGTGAGCACCGGCGACCGGAATCGCATCGCCCAGGCCCATCGGGCTGAATTCAGCACGGGCGGCCTCAGGATCGATGTTGTCGATCTTGTTGGCGACCAGATAGGAACGCTTGTTGCGCTTGCGCAGGTGCTCGCCAATCATCTGGTCAGCGGCGGTATAGCCCGCACGGGCGTCCACCAGGAACAGCACCACATCGGCTTCTTCGATAGCGAGCAACGACTGCTCGGCCATCTTTTCGTCCATGCCATGCTCGTCACCGGAGATACCACCGGTGTCGACAATAATGTAGGAGCGCCCTTGCCACTTTGCCTCACCGTATTGGCGATCACGGGTCAGACCGGACAAGTCGCCGACAATGGCGTCGCGAGTCCTGGTCAGGCGGTTGAACAAGGTGGACTTGCCGACGTTAGGTCGGCCCACCAGGGCGATTACGGGAACCATGCGGCTCTCCACTTCGTTATTTCAGAAAATACAAAAGCCGCTGCAGGGCAGCGGCTGGTGCTCGGGGCAGCATTTAAAATGCCACATGCCCTGCTTCTGCCCCCGCCACTGTAGGAGCGAGCTTGCTCGCGAAAAACCCGAGAACAACGCGTTTATCCAGAAAACCCGCGTTATCGTTGACGTCCTTCGCGAGCAAGCTCGCTCCTACAGCAACCGGTATTGAAGCAGGGCCGCCTGGGGGTTACCCCAAGCATAGTCAAACCTTTACTTGATGGTCAGGGCTTCCAGCTTGCCGCCGTTGCCATACACATAAAGCATGTTACCCACCACCAGCGGACGCGCACGCAGGCCGTCGCTGTCGATACGCTGGCGACCGACAAAACGACCATCCACCTGGCTCAGCAGGTGCAGGTAGCCTTCAAAGTCACCGACCGCGACGTAGCTGGAGAAGACTTCCGGTGCCGACAGTTGACGGCGAGCCAGGGAGTCATTGCTCCACAGTGCAGTGGTGGAACGCTCATCCACACTTTCAACGGTGCCGGATGCCAGGCTCACGTAGACGCTGCCAAACCCTTGGGCGACACCCGCATAGCTGGAGGCATCACGCTGCCAGTTGATGCGACCGCTTTGCAGGTCCAGCGCGGCAACACGCCCCTGGTAGGTGGCGACGTAGAGGGTTTCACCCGACAGCAGCAAGCCGCCGTCGATGTCTACCACGCGATCCAGTTCGGAGCGACCTTGCGGGATGGCCACACGAGTTTCCCAGGCCGGCACGCCGTTCTGGGTATTCAAGGCAACCACTTTACCGGTCGACAGGCCAGCAACGGCAAGGTTGCTGGTCACAATCGGACCACTGGTACCGCGCAGGGTCAACACCGCAGGGGTGCTGTCGTACAACCAGCGTTGGTCCCCGGTGGAGGCATCCAGGCCGATCACGCGGTCGTCCTGGGTTTGCACCACGACGATATCGCCGTTGGTAGCCGGCGCCGAGAGCACTTCACTGGTCACGCGAGCGCGCCACTTCTCTTCACCGGTGCTGGAGTCCAGCGCGACCACGTCACCCTTGAGGGTACCGATCAGCACCATGCCGTAGCCGACGCCCACACCGCCGGAAACCGGCAGTTCGAGGTCTTTCTTCCACTTGACATCGCCGTTCATGCGATCCATGGCAACCACAACGCCAGTGGAATCAGTAGCCACGATGTTGTCGCCGTCAATCGCCGGCTGCAACAGGTTGTAGAGGTCGCCCTGCCCATCACCAATGGATTGGCTCCATTGTTTTTGCAGGACCACTTCTTCCTTGAAGCTGGTCAGCTCGGCAGGAGGCAGTTCTTTTTTGCTGTTGCTGCTGCAACCCGCGGCCAAAACGGCCAGAGCCAGCAATGCTGCATGTTTCCAACGGATCACGTCACGCATCCCCTTTGGCCAAGTCGTCGAGCTTGATTTGTAAGCCACCGACCGCCGCTTCATCAGACAGCGCCGCCTTGGCTTTTTGGTACGCAGCATGGGCTTCGTCGGTACGACCCAATTGGACCAACAGGTCGCCCTTGAGCTCTTCGCGAGTGGCCACGAATGCCTTGTCAGCATCGCCGTCGAGCAGTTTGAGTGCTTCGTCAGCCTTGTTCTGCGCCGCCAATACCTGTGCCAGGCGCTGACGTGCGATTTCACCCAGGGTCGGGTTGGTCGGCTTGTCGGCAATGGCCTTCAGCTCGGTGGCGGCGTCATCCAGCTTGCCGGTATCGACCGCGACTTTAGCGACGAACAGGCTGCCGTATTGGGCGTAGGTGCTACCGCCGAATTCGTTTTTCAGCTTGCCGGCCAGGTCTGCCACCTGCGCAGGGTCAGGCTTGCCGTCCGGCGTCAGGGTAGTTTCCAGCAATTGCTGATAAACGATCGAAGCGCCCTGGGATTGGTTGGCCTGATACTTGGTCCAGGCTTGCCAGCCGAACACCACCACTAAAGCCAGCAGGCCGCCAGTGACCAGGGGCTTGCCGTTACGCTGCCACCAGTCCTTGAACTCGGCCAGTTGCTCATCATCAGTACTCGACACCCCAATACTCCTTAATCGCTAAATTCGGCTGTTCGACAGCTTCAACCCTGCACGACGCAGGTGGCCAAGTGCGCAGCGAGCGCATCAAAGGCAATGTTCTGTTGTTCACCCTGGCCACGCAGGGGTTTGAAACCTACCACTTGCTGGGCCAGCTCGTCATCGCCGAGGATCAGTGCGTAAAGCGCACCGCTCTTGTCGGCCTTCTTGAACTGGCTCTTGAAGCTACCAGCGCCGGCATTGATCTGCAGGCGCAGGTTGGGCAGTTGGTCACGTACTTTTTCGCTCAAGGCCAGGGCCGCCAGTTCGGCAGCCTCGCCGAAGGCGCACAGGTACACGTCCACCTGACGGGAAATTTCTTCCGGGACCTGCTCCAGGGTTTCCAGCAGCAGGATCAGCCGCTCGATGCCCATGGCAAAGCCTACGCCCGTGGTCGGCTTGCCGCCCATTTGCTCGACCAGGCCGTCGTAGCGACCACCGGCACACACGGTGCCCTGGGCGCCGAGCTTGTCGGTGACCCACTCGAACACGGTCTTGCTGTAGTAGTCGAGGCCACGCACCAGCTTGGGGTTGATCACGTAGGGAATACCGGCTGCATCCAGACGCGCCTTGAGGCCCTCGAAATGCACCCGGGACTCGTCGTCCAGGTAATCAGCCATTTTCGGCGCATCGACCAGCACGGCCTGGGTGTCGGCGTTCTTGGTATCCAGGACGCGCAACGGGTTGGTTTTCAGACGGCGTTGGCTGTCTTCGTCCAGCTTGTCCAGGTGGGCCGACAGGTACTCGACCAGGGCTTCGCGATAGCGACCCCGGGACTCGCTGGTGCCCAGGCTGTTGAGTTCAAGCTTGACCGCATCGCGGATGCCCAGTTGGCCCCACAGGCGCCAGGTCAGCACGATCAGCTCGGCGTCGATGTCCGGGCCGTCCAGGTTGAACACTTCGCAACCGATCTGGTGGAACTGGCGGTAACGGCCTTTCTGCGGGCGCTCGTGGCGGAACATCGGGCCGATGTACCACAGCTTCTGGGTCTGGCCACCACCGGTGATGCCATGTTCCAGTACGGCGCGAACGCACGCGGCAGTGCCTTCCGGGCGCAGGGTCAGGGAGTCGCCGTTACGGTCTTCAAAGGTGTACATCTCTTTTTCGACGATGTCGGTCACTTCACCGATGGAGCGCTTGAACAGCTCGGTGAACTCGACGATCGGCATGCGGATCTGCTTGTAACCGTAGTTATCCAGCAGGCGCGCGACAGTGCTTTCGAAGTAGCGCCACAGTGGCGTCTGCTCCGGCAGGATGTCGTTCATGCCACGAATGGCTTGCAGAGACTTGCTCACATCAGATCCTTAAATTCGTTCAATCAGCCGCGAGCGATCAGCGCTGCGTCAGCGGCGACCTTCTCGGCCGCTTTCTCGCGGATCAGCTTTTCCAGCTCATCCACCAGATTGTCATTCGTTAGCTTCTGCGACGGTTTGCCGTCGATGTAAATCAGGTTCGGTGTGCCACCCGTCAGGCCCACGTGGGCCTCTTTGGCCTCACCCGGCCCGTTGACCACACAACCGATCACTGCGACATCCAGCGGCACCAGCAGGTCTTCCAGGCGCAACTCCAGGTCGTTCATGGTTTTCACCACGTCGAAGTTCTGCCGCGAGCAGCTCGGGCAGGCGATGAAGTTGATACCACGGGAACGCAAACGCAGGGACTTGAGAATGTCGTAGCCGACCTTCACTTCCTCTACGGGGTCTGCCGCCAGGGAGATGCGGATAGTATCGCCAATCCCTTCGGCGAGCAGCATACCGAGACCCACAGCAGATTTCACTGTGCCTGATCGCAAACCGCCCGCTTCAGTGATACCCAGGTGCAGCGGTTGCACGATTTCCTTGGCCAGCAGGCGATAGGCTTCTACGGCCATGAACACGTCCGAGGCCTTTACGCTGACCTTGAAGTCCTGGAAGTTCAGGCGTTCAAGGTGTTCAACGTGGCGCAGTGCCGACTCAACCAGCGCCGCCGGAGTGGGCTCGCCGTATTTCTTTTGCAGGTCTTTTTCCAGGGAGCCGGCGTTGACGCCGATGCGGATCGGAATACCGCGATCACGGGCAGCGTCCACCACGGCACGCACGCGGTCTTCACGCCCGATGTTGCCGGGGTTGATACGCAGGCAGTCCACACCCAGTTCGGCCACGCGCAATGCGATCTTGTAGTCGAAGTGAATATCGGCAACCAGTGGGACCTTGACCAACTGCTTGATACGACCAAAGGCCTCGGCTGCGTCCATGTCCGGAACGGACACCCGTACGATATCCACGCCAGCCGCTTCCAGACGATTGATCTGGGCAACGGTGGCAGCCACATCGTTGGTGTCACTGTTGGTCATGCTCTGCACTGCAATGGGGGCGTCGCCACCCACCGGCACCGAGCCGACCCAGATCTTGCGCGATACGCGACGTTTGATTGGAGATTCGCCGTGCATGACTATTGTCCCAACTTGAGGCGAGCAGTCTCGCCACTGGTGAACGGCGCCACGTCTACAGGCTGGCCGTTATAGGCCACTTGCGCGCCACGGGCAAAGCCCAGACGCAGCGTCAAAGGAGGCTTGCCGCCCTGGTCAAGCGTATCTCCCTTACGCTTCAAACCGCTGAACAGCACTTTGCCGTTGCCATCGGTGACCTGCGTCCAGCAGTCAGCGATGAAGGTAATTTGTACGCGCCCATCACCGGCGATCAATGCCGGGGTGGTGGGAGGCGACATCGCCGGCGCTGCGGGTGCGGCTGGCGCAGGGGTCGCAGGTGCAGGCGTCGGAACCGCCGGAGCCTGGGCCACGGGAGCGGCCGGAGCGGTCGGAACAGCCGGAGCCGGTACCGCAGCAGGGGCCGTACCGGCGTCTGGCGCGGGTTGTTCGGCAGTGGCCGGCGCTTGCGGCGTAGCTTGCCCCTCTACCACGGCCTGGTCTTCCGGCTCGTCCAGGGGGTGAATCTGGGTGGTGCCGTCGGCGCTTTCGACTTCGACATGTTCCATGGCGTTGCTGGTCAGGTCTTTGTTGCGCTGGGAGGTCTGGTCTTGCCACCAGACAAAACCGCCGCCGACCACGGCAATCAGCAACAACAGGCTGACAATCCGCAAAATGGTATGGGAAACGCGCGTAGGCTCTTCGATGCGCCCCAACCCATGGACATTACTGCCCTGGGCATCGGTGCCGGTGAACTGGTCGAACTCCTGGACCAGCACGGCCTGGTCGATACCCAGCAATTTTGCATAAGCGCGGATATAGCCGCGGGCAAAAGTGTGCCCAGGCAGCTTGTCGAACGCGCCGGCTTCCAGATTGGCCAACGAGGTACTGGTCAAATTGAGCTTGAGGGCCACTTCAGCCAGCGACCAACCATTGCTTTCGCGGGCCTGGCGCAAGGTTTCGCCTGGGTTGACGCGATTAGCTGCTACATCTTCCGGGTGCGCGGCTTTCATCATTGCTCCGACAGGTATTGCTGATATTCCGGCGTACCGGGATAGAGTCGTTCGAGTTGCTGGCCAAAACGTGCGGCCGTGTCGTGTTCTTCATGAACCGTCGCCAGGCGCACACCGAGCAATAGACTACGTGCATTTTGCCCGCTGAGCAGGCTAAAACGCTCGTAATAGTCACGTGCTGGCACATAATGCCTGTCTTCGTAAGACAACTCAGCCATTTCGAGCAATGCCCGTGGCTGGCGACTGTTCAGGTGCAGGGCTTTTTCCAACTGCTGGCGAGCGCTGTCGCGCTGACCGAGGCGCATCGAGGTCACACCGAGGTTCTCGAACACCCGCGAACGCTGCGGGTAGAGGGTATCGGCGGCGGCTTGCTGAAAATAACGTGACGCCAGGTCGTACCGTTGCTGCTCGAACAGGAAACTGCCGTAGTTGTTCAGCAGCCGCGGATCGGCAGGGCGGGAGGCCAGGGCCTTGTGGAAATAGCGGTCGGCCAGCTCGGGCTCGGCCTGAGCCTGAAACACCAAAGCCAGCGCGGCGTTGGCATCGGCATCATCGGCGTCCAGCTCAAGGGCCTTTTTCAACGGCACCTTGGCCTGCTCGCCCATGCCTTGGCGCAGATACCCCAAACCCAGTTGCACATAGGCAACTCGCGCCTCATCACGGCCTTTATCAGTGCGCAACGGGCTGTGATGGCCCGATGAAACGCAACCGGCCACGAGGCCGGTAAACAGTAAAAGCAGCGCAAGGCGCAAGGGCATAGAGATCCTCTCTCAGATTCGATTTACAGCGATTTGCGGCAAATCTTCAGCGGCGTTAAGTTCGCGCACGGCGATATAACGTTCACTGCGGCGGGTGCGGTCCATCACCTGCCCTACCAATTGGCCACACGCGGCATCGATGTCTTCACCACGAGTGGTTCGCACAGTGACGTTATAGCCGGCCTGGTGCAGTTGATCCTGAAAACGACGGATGGCGTTGTTGCTCGGCCGCTCGTAGCCAGAATGAGGAAACGGGTTGAACGGGATCAAGTTGATCTTGCACGGGGTGTCCTTGAGCAATTCGATCATCTCGACCGCGTGCTCCAGCTTGTCGTTGACGTCCTTGAGCATGGTGTACTCAATGGTCAGCACACGCTTCTCACCCAGGGTCGCCATATAACGCTGGCACGATTCGAGCAGCATCTTAAGCGGATATTTCTTGTTGATCGGCACCAATTGGTTACGCAATGCGTCATTAGGTGCGTGCAGCGACAACGCGAGGGAGACGTCGATGTGCTTGGCCAGCTCATCGATCATCGGTACCACGCCGGAGGTCGACAGGGTCACACGGCGCTTGGAGATGCCGTAGCCCAGGTCGTCCATCATAAGGTGCATGGCCGCAATCACGTTGTCGAAGTTCAGCAGCGGCTCCCCCATGCCCATCATCACCACGTTGGTGATGGCACGGTCGACGGTCGCCGGGACGCTGCCAAAGGATTTGTTGGCAATCCACACCTGGCCGATGACTTCGGCGGCGGTGAGGTTGCTATTGAAGCCTTGCTTGCCGGTGGAGCAGAAACTGCAGTCCAGGGCACAGCCTGCCTGGGACGAAACGCACAAAGTGCCACGTTTGCCCTGGGGAATGTACACGGTCTCGACGCAGCTACCGGACGCCACGCGCACCACCCATTTACGGGTGCCGTCGCTGGAAATGTCCTCGCTGACAACCTCGGGACCCCGCACCTCGGCAATGGCCTTGAGCTTGTCGCGCAGGGCCTTGCTGACGTTCGTCATGGCGTCGAAATCGTCGACGCCAAAGTGGTGAATCCACTTCATTACCTGACCGGCACGGAAACGCTTCTCCCCGATTGAGTCGAAGAATTTCTCCATTTCCGGCTGAGTCAGACCCAGCAGGTTGGTTTTAACAGTCGATGTAGTCATGGATTCACCCTCACTCTTTAAGCCGATGCTTAGCGAGCGGTTACTTCAGTAGCAGCGAAAAAGTACGAGATTTCGCGAGCAGCAGCAGCTTCGGAGTCCGAGCCGTGAACAGCGTTGGCGTCGATGGATTCAGCGAAGTCAGCACGGATGGTGCCAGCAGCAGCTTCTTTAGGGTTGGTAGCGCCCATCAGCTCACGGTTCAGAGCGATAGCGTTTTCGCCTTCCAGAACCTGGACAACAACAGGACCGGAGATCATGAAGGCAACCAGGTCGCCGAAGAAGCCACGAGCGCTGTGCTCAGCGTAGAAGCCTTCAGCTTCAGCCTTGGACAGTTGCTTGAGTTTCGAAGCTACAACCTTCAGGCCGGCTTTTTCGAAACGAGTGGTGATCTCGCCGATGACGTTTTTTGCAACAGCGTCAGGCTTGATGATGGAGAAAGTACGTTGAACAGCCATGGTGTAACTCCAGAAACGGTAATTTACGAAAAATTAAACCCGCGAATTATACGCGGGTTATTGGGTATTGCCTAACTGCGTAAAAAGGCGGCTCAGTCTGCTTCTTCGATCCACAGGCCTTGAATCGCCTCAAGGACCTTTTCGCCACCCCGGTCAGGGATGTCGTCAAAATCCGGCAGTGCCATTACGAGGTCGCGCAGCTTGACGAAGTTCACGGTAAGAGGATTGACCTCAGGATGAGCTTCAGCAAGTTGTATAGCGATTTCTTGTACATCAACCCATTTCAGGCTCATGACATTTCCTTGAATCAATGCGGCGCTTCGGCTGCATGGTTGAGCGAATATTTCGGGATTTCGACGGTGAGGTCTTCAGCCCCCACTTTCGCCTGACAACTCAGGCGCGACGTCGGCTCCAGGCCCCACGCCCGATCAAGATAGTCTTCTTCCAGGTCGTCAGCCTCATTTAGGCTGTCGAAACCTTTACGAATGATGCAGTGACAGGTGGTGCAGGCATTGACGCCGCCACAGGCACTTTCGATCTCGATGTGGTTGTCATGGGCGACGTCGAGCAGGGACTTGCCGGTCTCAGCCTCCACGACCATGCCCTCAGGGCAATGTTCGGCGTGCGGTAGAAAAGTGACCTGCGGCATCAGTTATTCCTCAATTTCATTCAGGTTGCGGCCCGCCAGCGCGGCTTTAACCGTCTGATCCATACGGCGGGCGGCAAAGGCATCAGTCACTTGCGACAGGCGCTTGGTCTGTTGCTCGATGGCGTAACCATCGTTGCCTTTCATCAGTTCGGCCAGTTCCTGCATCTGCAGGTCAATGACCATGCGTTCTTCGGCATCCAGCAGGCGCTCGCCGTCGGCTTCAAGGGCGCCCTGCACCGCTTCGAGCAGGCGCTGGGCATCCACTTGTTGCTCGCGCAATACGCGGGCGACCTTGTCGTCACCGGCATACTGGAACGAGTCCTTGAGCATCTTGGCGATTTCGCCATCGGTGAGGCCGTAGGACGGCTTGACCTGGATGCTGGCTTCAACGCCAGACGCCAGTTCGCGCGCAGCGACACTGAGCAGGCCATCGGCATCGACCTGGAAGGTCACGCGAATTTTCGCCGCGCCCGCCACCATCGCCGGAATGCCACGCAACTCAAAACGCGCCAGGGAACGGCAGTCGCTGATCAGCTCGCGCTCGCCTTGCAGCACATGAATCATCATGGCTGTCTGGCCGTCTTTGTAGGTGGTGAAATCTTGGGCACGTGCGACGGGGATGGTGGTGTTGCGCGGGATCACCTTCTCCATCAGGCCGCCCATGGTTTCCAGGCCCAGGGACAACGGGATCACGTCGAGCAAAAGCAATTCGCCGCCATCACGTTTGTTACCAGCCAGGGTATCGGCCTGGATGGCAGCGCCGATGGCGACGACTTGATCCGGGTCGATTTCGGTCAGTGGTTGGCGCCCAAAGGCTTCGGCTACCGCTTCACGCACGCGCGGCACGCGGGTGGAACCGCCTACCATGACCACTGCGCCAACGTCTTCCAACTCGATACCGGAATCACGCACAGCACGACGGCAGGCTTTGAGGCTGCGGGCAACCATCGGCTCGATCAGCGTATCAAAGGCTTCGCGAGTCAGTGGCGCCGACCAGTTACCGTAGCAAACGTCAACAGAAGCAGCGTCAGTCAGCGCCTCTTTGGCCGCACAGGCAGTTTGCAGCAGGTTGCGCTGCGCGCCTGGGTCCAGGTCGGCCGACAAGCCGGCACTGCTGATGATCCAGCCAGCAATGGCGTGATCGAAATCATCGCCACCCAGAGCGCTGTCGCCGCCGGTCGCGAGCACTTCAAACACACCGCCGGTCAGGCGCAGGATCGAAATATCGAAGGTACCGCCGCCCAGATCATAAATAGCGACCAGGCCTTCAGCGTGCTGATCGAGGCCGTAGGCCACAGCCGCCGCAGTCGGCTCGTTGAGCAAGCGCAGCACGTTCAAGCCGGCAAGTTTCGCCGCGTCCTTGGTGGCTTGACGCTGGGCGTCATCGAAATACGCCGGAACGGTGATAACCGCCCCTACCAGCTCACCACCCAAGGTGTTTTCCGCACGCTGGCGCAGCACCTTGAGGATATCGGCCGACACTTCCACCGGGCTCTTGGGCCCTTGGACAGTGTCGATGAACGGCATATGGGACTCGCCGCCGACAAAGCGGTACGGCAATTGGTCACCCAATTGCTTGACGTCGGACAACCCACGACCCATCAAGCGCTTGACCGACAACACCGTGTTCAAGGGGTCTGCGGACGCGGCGAGCTTGGCCGATTCGCCCACTTCAGTGCGGTCGGCGTGATAACGCACGGCAGACGGCAGGATCACCTGCCCATCGGCGTCGGGCAGCGGTTCGGACAGGCCGCTGCGCAAGGCAGCAACCAGGGAATTGGTGGTGCCCAGGTCAATCCCGACCGCCAGGCGACGCTGGTGCGGTTGAGGGCTTTGGCCGGGTTCGGCGATTTGCAGTAGAGCCATGGTAATCAGGTCTTATCTGTCTATCAGGCGTGCATCACGGGCAGCACTGGGTTAATCGTCGAGGCGCTCTTCTAGCTGGCGCACTTCGTAGGTGAGCTTGTCGAGAAACTGCATGCGCCGCATCAGGCGTTCGGCCTGTTCGCGTTGCGCCGCATCATCCCAACAGGCTGCGAAGCTTTCGTTGAGCTCATCCTGGGCGGTTTTCAGACGACGCTTGAAGACCGCAACACCGGCTATATCGGCTTCGTCCTGCAAGTCTTCGAGCTCTTCGCGCCACTGCATCTGCTGCATGAGGAAGTCCGGATCGTGCACCGTAACTTCCAACGGCAACTCGCCACCGTTCAGGGCGAGCAGGTAACGCGCGCGTTTCGCGGGGCTTTTGAGCGTCTGATAGGCTTCGTTGAGGCTGGCCGATTGCTCAAGGGCCAAGCGCTGCTCACGCTCGGAAGCGTCAGCGAAGCGGTCCGGATGCACCCCACGCGCCAATTCACGGTAGCGCGTGGCGAGCTGCTCAAGGTCCAGCCGAAAGCTCGGCTGCAGCTCGAATAAAGCGAAATGACAAGGAGTACCCACGAGTAGCCTCAGATGTTGAAGCTTTCGCCGCAGCCACATTCACCGCGCACGTTAGGGTTGTTGAACTTGAAGCCTTCGTTCAACCCCTCCTTGACGAAATCGAGTTCGGTGCCGTCCAGGTAGGTCAGGCTCTTGGGGTCGATGATCACTTTCTCGCCGTGACTTTCGAACACCTGATCCTCTTCAACCACCTCGTCGACAAACTCCAGCACGTAGGCAAGGCCGGAACAGCCCGTGGTGCGTACACCCAGACGAATCCCCTCACCTTTACCGCGCCCATTCAGGGAGCGGCGAATGTGCTGCGCAGCCGCTTCTGTCATGCTGATAGCCATCGTTGACTCCTTACTCGTCGCCAAATGCTTAGATCAAGCCTTTCTTCTGCTTGTAGTCGCGAACGGCTGCCTTGATGGCATCTTCAGCGAGTACGGAGCAGTGGATTTTCACCGGCGGCAACGCCAGTTCTTCGGCCAGCTGGGTGTTGCTGATAGTGACAGCCTCATCCAGGGTCTTGCCTTTCATCCATTCGGTCGCCAGGGAGCTGGATGCGATGGCCGAACCGCAGCCGTAAGTCTTGAATTTGGCGTCTTCAATAACGCCAGCATCGTTGACCTTGATCTGCAGGCGCATCACATCGCCGCACGCCGGGGCGCCGACCATGCCGGTGCCGACATCTGGATCTTCCGCGTTCATCTTGCCGACGTTGCGCGGGTTTTCGTAGTGGTCGATGACCTTTTCGCTGTAAGCCATGGTACTGAATCCTCACTCATCAGGGCCGCTCTGGAACCCTGTAGAAACGCCTGCGTTTTCCGCCACGTTCCTACAGAGCTTGGGTGGCGGCTTCTATAGTTAGTGTGCCGCCCACTCGATCTTGGAAATATCGACACCGTCTTTGTACATGTCCCACAGTGGCGACAGAACGCGTAGCTTGTTGACGGCTTCGCAGACCTTCTGCGCGGCGTAGTCGACTTGCTCTTCAGTGGTGAAGCGGCCGAACGTAAAGCGGATAGAGCTGTGAGCCAGTTCGTCGTTGCGGCCCAGGGCGCGCAGTACGTACGAAGGCTCAAGGGACGCCGAGGTGCAGGCCGAACCGGACGATACCGCCAGGTCCTTGAGCGCCATGATCAGCGACTCGCCTTCAACGTAGTTGAAGCTCAAATTCAGGTTGTGCGGTACACGGGCGGTCATGCTGCCGTTGATGTACAACTCTTCAAGGTTTTCGACCTGCTTGTAGAAGCGATCGCTCAGGGCCTTGATGCGCACGTTTTCGGCAGCCATGTCTTCCTTGGCTACACGGAAAGCTTCGCCCATACCGACGATCTGGTGGGTCGCCAGGGTGCCCGAACGCATGCCGCGCTCGTGACCGCCGCCGTGCATGGTGGCTTCGATGCGCACGCGAGGCTTGCGGCTCACGTACAGCGCGCCGATGCCTTTGGGGCCGTAAGTCTTGTGGGCCGAGAACGACATCAGGTCGACTTTCAGCTTGGACAGGTCGATATCGACCTTGCCGGTGGACTGAGCAGCGTCGACGTGCAGCAACACACCCTTGGAGCGGGTTAGCTCGCCGATGGCGGCGATGTCGTTGATCGTGCCGATTTCGTTGTTCACGTGGATCACCGAAACCAGGATGGTGTCTTCACGCATCGCAGCTTCGATCATGGCCGGGGTGACGATACCGTCGGTGGTTGGCTCAAGGTAGGTGACCTCGAAACCTTCACGCTCCAGTTGGCGCATGGTGTCCAGGACAGCCTTATGCTCAATCTTGGTGGTGATCAGGTGTTTGCCTTTGGTCGCGTAGAAATGCGCCGCGCCCTTGATAGCCAGGTTGTCGGACTCGGTGGCACCGGAGGTCCAGACGATTTCGCGCGGGTCGGCATTGACCAGGTCAGCGACCTGGCGACGAGCGTTCTCGACCGCTTCCTCGGCTTTCCAGCCGAATACGTGGGAACGGGAGGCCGGGTTGCCGAAGTTTCCGTCGACCAGCAGGCATTCGCTCATTTTTTGCGCGACACGCGGATCAACCGGGGTGGTCGCTGAGTAATCAAGGTAAATCGGCAATTTCATGGACTTTCTCCTAAATCAGGCTGGCTGGCGTGCCGTTAGCTCTTCGGCTGTCACTCGACGGCGGACGCTTCGATCTTGTCCAGACGCGGCGCCTTGGTGTTGCAACGGCGCTGGTCCTGACGCTGGGCTACTTCTTGCACCTCACGGCGAGTCACAAGATCAGCCAAGCTGATACCACTCAAAAATTCATGGATCTGCAGGCTCAAGTCACACCACAAGTGGTGTGTCAGGCAGGTGTCGCCGGCATGGCAGTCACCCAAACCCTGGCATTTGGTGGCATCGACGGATTCGTTGACCGCGTCGATCACCTGGGCCACCTGAATACCCTGCATGTCGCGGGACAGCTGATAGCCGCCACCCGGACCGCGAACGCTGGAAACCAGATTGCTACGGCGCAATTTGGCGAACAACTGCTCGAGATAGGACAGGGAAATGCCTTGGCGCTCGGAGATATCGGCCAGGGACACCGGCCCAGTTTGCGCGTGCAAGGCCAAGTCGAGCATGGCGGTCACCGCGTATCGGCCTTTTGTAGTCAGTCTCATGGACAAGTACCAAGGTGTTTCAGAATGGGAGCAAGTATGCGATTCCCGAGTATTTAAGTCAACTATAAGACCTAGTACTTTAGTCAGGATTACCCGTAAAAAGGGCGCGCGAATCATAGCAGGATGGGGTGGGATCGAACAGCGCAACCAGGCCTGCTGCAAGACCACCGAGCCAATGGAGATCAAATGTGGGGGCTGGCTTGCCTGCGATTGCGGTGGGTCAGCAATCTATAAGCAAGCTGATAGACAGCTATCGCAGGCAAGCCAGCTCCCACAAGAGGCCGCGTTCAGCCTGCCTTGGTGGTAGCGGCTTCGTCCTTGATTTCAGCAAAATCTTCCTCACGCAGTTCAGGCAAGTCTTTGGCACAGTACGGGCTGCCCAACTCCTTCAGCGCCCCGCACATACCCTCCAGCTTGCCGTCCACCGCCTGCAAATGATCAAGCAATTGACCAATCGCACGAGCCACCGGGTCGGGCATATCTTCACTGACGCCATAGGCATCGAAACCAATCTTCTCGGCCATCGCCTTGCGCTTGGCCTCTTGCTCATCACCGACTTGCGGCTTGACGATGATGCGGCCTGGAATGCCCACAACCGTAGCACCCGGCGGCACAGCCTTGGTCACTACCGCGTTGGAGCCAACCTTGGCGCCGGCACCCACCGTAAACGGCCCGAGCACCTTGGCGCCCGCCCCTACTACCACGCCATCGCCCAGCGTTGGGTGGCGCTTACCCTTGTTCCAGGTGGTGCCGCCCAGGGTGACGCCTTGATAGAGGGTGACGTCATCGCCGATCTCGGCCGTCTCGCCAATCACGATACCCATGCCGTGGTCGATAAAGAACCGACGACCTACCTTGGCACCCGGATGGATCTCGATACCGGTCAACCAACGCCCAAAGCTCGATACCAGCCGCGCCAGCCACTTCCAGCCCATGCCCCACAGGGCGCCGGACAAGCGGTGGATCCAGATCGCGTGCATGCCCGGGTAGCAGGTCAGCACTTCAAAGGCGTTGCGCGCCGCCGGGTCACGGTGGAAAACACTTTGGATATCTTCTCGCAAACGCTCGAACATTTTTAATCCTTCCGCTCAAGAAGCTCACCACGGGCCGCTTTCTGGGTTTCCGTGAGGATGCCACGCAATATGTTCATTTCAGCCCGGCTCACCGAGCTGCGGCCGTATAAGCGACGCAGGCGCGCCATCAAGTGCCGTGGCTTTTCAGGGTCGAGGAATTCGATGGCGACCAGGGTTTGCTCCAGGTGCTCATAGAACCGTTCCAGCTCGTCCATGGTGGCCAACTCGCCACTTTTGGTCGAGGCAACCTCTTCCTTTTCCATTTTGCTCGGTTGACCAGCAGCGGCCAGCCAGGCCATGCGCACTTCATAAGTCAGCACCTGCACCGCAGCCCCGAGGTTCAGCGAGCTGAACTCAGGGTCTGAGGGAATATGCACGTGGTAATGACATCGCTGCAGCTCTTCGTTGGTCAGGCCGGAGTCTTCACGGCCGAATACCAAGGCGATTTCAGCACCGCCAGCAGCCTCTTCCACCACTTTGGTGCCGCATTCACGCGGATCCAGCAGCGGCCAAGGGATACGACGATCACGGGCGCTGGTGCCGAGCACCAGATTGCAGCCGACCAAGGCATCCTCCAAGGTGGCGACCACTTGGGCATTTTCAAGCAAGTCATTGGCGCCGGACGCACGGGCATCAGCCTCGTGGTGCGGGAATACCCGCGGTTCG
This sequence comes from Pseudomonas sp. PA-7-1E, assembly GCF_021605325.1. Taxonomy (NCBI): domain Bacteria; kingdom Pseudomonadati; phylum Pseudomonadota; class Gammaproteobacteria; order Pseudomonadales; family Pseudomonadaceae; genus Pseudomonas; species Pseudomonas sp. PA-7-1E. Next base: position 115,846 of record NZ_WKFA01000001.1, on the reverse strand, counting down.
ACCAGCACCAGGCGCGTCAGCCCCATGTTTTTCATGGCTCGCGCCACCCCGCCGATGTTGCCGGGATGACTGGTATTGACCAAGACGACACGAATGTTTTGCAGCAAGGGAGGCGCTCGCGGACACAGGAAAGGGGAGCAAATCTTACAGAACCGCCTAAGGTTATGCCATGAAAGCGAACGTCGTCCTTCACCTGAGGAAAGTTTCTGCTAGAATGCTCGGCTTTCTTTAACAACCTTAGGTGACCTATCCATGCAGCCCATGCTGAATATCGCGCTGCGCGCCGCCCGCAGCGCCAGTGAATTGATCTTCCGCTCCATCGAGCGCCTGGATACCATCAAGGTCGACGAAAAAGACGCCAAGGATTATGTATCCGAGGTGGATCGCGCCGCCGAACAGAAAATCATCGACGCCCTGCGCAAGGCCTACCCTACCCACGGCATCCTCGGTGAAGAAACCGGCCTGCACAAAGGCAGTGGCGAAGGCGAAGACTACCTGTGGATCATCGACCCACTGGATGGCACCACCAACTTCCTGCGCGGCATCCCGCACTTTGCCGTGAGCATCGCCTGCAAATACCGTGGCCGCCTGGAACACGCCGTTGTGCTGGACCCGGTTCGCCAGGAAGAATTCACCGCCAGCCGTGGCCGTGGCGCCCAACTGAACGGCCGCCGCCTGCGTGTCAGCGGCCGCACCAGCCTGGAAGGCGCCCTGCTGGGTACCGGCTTCCCGTTCCGTGACGACCAGATGGACAACCTGGAGAACTACCTGGGCATGTTCCGCGCCCTGGTTGGCCAGACCGCCGGCATCCGCCGTGCCGGTGCAGCCAGCCTGGACCTGGCGTATGTAGCCGCCGGTCGCTTTGATGCGTTCTGGGAGTCGGGCCTGTCCGAGTGGGACATGGCAGCAGGCGCCCTGCTGATTCAGGAAGCAGGCGGCCTGGTGAGCGACTTCACCGGTGGTCATGACTTCCTGGAGAAAGGCCACGTCGTGGCTGGCAACACCAAATGCTTCAAGGCAGTACTGACGGCGATCCAGCCGCACCTGCCGGCTTCGCTGAAGCGCTAAGCGAGCGAGCACAAAAAAGCACCCCGCGGGGTGCTTTTTTTATGCGTGGGATTTAGCAAAAAACCAATTCCAACTGACTCAATACAATCCAATGTGGGAGCGGGCTTGCCTGCGATGGCGGGCTGCCAGCCAACTGATTAGTTACTGACCCACCGCTATCGCAGACAAGCCAGCTCCCACACTTGGATCGAAACCAGACCTGGGGATTACTGCTGGTTCTGACCGAGGATCAGACGACCTTCCTTATCCACCGGGATCTGGCTGCCAGGGTCGCGCTCCATACGCACGGTACCTTCCTTGCCGTCCAGGTTGTAACGCACGTCATAACCGACCACCTTGTCACTGATGTCGTTAACGGTGTTACAGCGAGTTTGCGTAGTGGTGTAGGTATCGCGGTTCTGCATACCTTCCTGAACCTTGTTACCGGCGTAGCCACCACCGACCGCACCGGCCACGGTAGCCAGCTTCTTACCGTTACCGCCACCAATCTGGTTGCCCAGCAGGCCACCCGCAAGGGCACCCACCACGGTACCGGCGATTTGATGTTGGTCCTGCACCGGACGTTGCCGGGTCACGGTGACGTCCTTGCAGACCTCACGCGGGGTTTTGATCTGGGTTTTAACCGGCTGCACTGCCAGTACTTGCGCATACTCAGGGCCGCTTTTTACCAGGCTGTAGGTGGCAACAGCGCCTCCGGCAGTCACACCGACAGCACCCAATACCGCACCAACCAGCAACGACTTGTTCACATGAACCTCCTGACCATCACAAGCGGACCGAAAGATCCGCGCTATACCCAGCCTTGGAGCAAAAAAAAAGGCGCGAGTTCAATACTCGCGCCTTTCTTGTAACAGCGGATCAACAAACGCCCATCAAGGACGGTCGTCGACCTCCTTGTCGGTAGCGGCAGGAGGGATCAAGTCTTCGCTGTTGAGGTTCAGCCAGATCAGCACCACGTTGGCGATGTAGATCGACGAGTAGGTACCCGCCAGAACGCCGATAAACAGCGCCAGGGAGAAGCCCCACAGGTTGTCGCCCCCGAAGATCATCAGCGCAGCAATCGCCAGCAAGGTAGAGATCGACGTCGCCATGGTCCGCAGCAGGGTCTGGGTGGTGGAAATGTTGATGTTCTCGATCAACGTCGCCTTGCGCAGTACGCGGAAGTTCTCACGAACCCGGTCGAATACCACGATGGTGTCGTTGAGCGAGTAACCAATGATCGCCAGCACGGCCGCCAATACGGTCAAGTCGAAGGTGATCTGGAAGTAGGCCAGGATACCCACGGTCACGACCACGTCGTGGATCAGCGACACAATGGCGCCGACACCGAACTTCCACTGAAAGCGGAAAGCCAGGTAGATCATGATGCCGACCAGCGCCATCAGCATGCCGAGGCCGCCCTGGTCGCGCAGCTCTTCACCCACTTGCGGGCCGACGAACTCGACGCGCTTGACCGATGCCGGGTTGTCGCCACCCACCTTTTGCAAGGCCTCGGCTACCTGGTGACCCAGTTGCGGGTCTTCGCCAGGCATGCGCACCAGCAGGTCTGTGGTGGCGCCGAAGCTCTGCACAACGGCTTCGTGATAGCCAGCCTTGACCAGCTCGCTGCGCACCAGGGTAACGTCGGCCGGCTTCTCGTAGGTCAGCTCGATGAGCGTACCGCCGGTGAAGTCCAGGCCGTAGTTCAGGCCCTTATGGAACCAGCTGAACAACGCCAGAACGGTAAGGAGCACGGTGACGCCGAACGCAACGTTGCGAACGCCCATGAAGTTGATTGTACGTAACATGGCAGCCCCTTAAATCCACAACTTCTTGAAGTCACGCCCGCCAAAGATCAGGTTGACCATTGCGCGGGTCACCATGATGGCCGTGAACATCGAGGTAAAGATCCCGAGGGACATGGTCACCGCAAAGCCTTTCACCGGGCCCGTGCCCATGGCGAAGAGAATCCCGCCGACCAACAAGGTGGTCAGGTTGGAGTCGAGGATCGCGGTAAATGCCCGGCCGAAGCCTTCGTTGATTGCACGCTGTACGGTCATGCCGGCGGCGATCTCTTCACGAATCCGCGAGAAGATCAGCACGTTTGCGTCCACCGCCATACCCATGGTGAGTACGATACCGGCGATACCTGGCAGGGTCAGTGTGGCGCCCAGCAACGACATCAAGGCCAGCAGCATCACCATGTTGCCCGCGAGCGCGACAGTGGCGATCACACCAAAGAAGCGGTAGATGGCGATGATGAACAGCGACACGAACAACATACCCCACAGCGCTGCATCGACACCCTTGGTGATGTTGTCGGCACCCAGGCTCGGGCCGATGGTACGTTCTTCAGCGAAGTACATCGGTGCCGCCAGGCCACCGGCACGCAGCAGCAACGCCAGCTCGGAAGACTCGCCCTGGCCGTTCAGGCCAGTGATACGGAACTGAGCACCCAGCGGCGACTGGATGGTCGCCAGGCTGATGATCTTTTTCTCTTCCTTGAAGGTTTGCACTGGCACGTCTTTCTCGACGCCATTGACCATCTGCTTGGTGTAGGTGGTCACCGGGCGCTGCTCGATGAAGATCACCGCCATGCTGCGACCGACGTTGCTGCGCGTGGCGCGGCTCATCAGTTCGCCACCGTGGCCATCCAGACGGATGTTCACTTCAGGCGTGCCGTGCTCGCCGAAACCGGCCTTGGCGTCGGTCACCTGGTCACCGGTGATGATCAAGCCACGCTCGATCAGCGCTGGAGGGCGGTTGCCTTCGCGGAATTCGAATTCTTCGGAAGTGGCACGCGTAGCGCCTGGGTCTGCCGCGAGACGGAACTCCAGGTTGGCGGTCTTGCCGAGGATACGCTTGGCTTCAGCGGTGTCCTGTACGCCTGGCAGCTCAACCACGATGCGGTTGGCGCCCTGGCGCTGCACGATCGGCTCGGCGACACCCAGCTCGTTGACGCGGTTACGGACCGTGGTCAGGTTCTGCTTGATGGAGTATTCGCGGATTTCAGCGATCTTGGCCGGGCTCATCGCCAGACGCAGCACCGCTTGACCATTGAGGTCGGCCGGTACGATGTCGAAGTCATTGAAGTTCTTGCGGATCAGCGCACGGGCCTGTTCGCGGGATGCTTCGTCAGCAAAGCCCAGCTGGATGGCGCCGTTGAGCTGCGGCAGGCTGCGATAACGCAGCTTCTCTTTGCGCAGCAGGCTCTTCACGTCGCCTTCGTAGACCTTCAGACGTGCGTCCAGGGCCTTGTCCATGTCGACTTCCAGCAGGAAGTGCACACCACCGGACAAGTCCAGACCCAGCTTCATCGGGTGCGCGCCAATGCTGCGCAGCCATTGTGGCGTGGTCTGGGCCAGGTTGAGCGCGACAACGTAGTCGTCACCCATGGCCTTGCGTACGACATCCTTGGCCGGCAATTGGTCTTCTTGCTTGGTCAGGCGCAACAAGCCGCCTTTGGAACCAGCCGCCAAGGTTGCCGCTTTAACCTGGATGCCCGCGTCGTTGAGCGCTTTGCTCGCACGGTCCAGATCAGCCTGATTGACCTGCAGCGAAGTGCTGGCGCCAGAGATCTGGATCGCCGGGTCATCAGGATAGAGATTGGGAGCGGAATAAATAAAACCGATCGCCAGCACCGCCAGGATCAGTACGTATTTCCACAGAGGGTATTTGTTCAGCATCACGCCGCCCGCTTATAACGCGGGGCGCCTTGCGCGCCCCGTCGATTGGTAAAGGTTGTTACTTAGATCGCTTTGAGCGTGCCTTTAGGCAGCGTGGCGGCGATGGCGCCCTTCTGGAACTTCATTTCCACGGTGTCGGAGACTTCCAGTACCACGAAAGCATCGGAAACCTTGGTGATCTTGCCGGCGATACCGCCAGTGGTCACGACTTCGTCGCCTTTTTGCAGGCTGCCCAGCAGGTTTTTCTGCTCTTTGGCGCGCTTGGCCTGTGGACGCCAGATCATCAGGTAGAAAATGACCAGGAAGCCGACCAGGAAAATCCACTCGAAACCACCGCCCATAGGGCCGGCAGCAGCAGGCGCAGCGGCGTCAGCCATGGCGTTAGAGATAAAAAAGCTCATTTAGCACTCCAGTTGCAAATAGTGAATCTTAGGGTCGGAAAACTCAGTCCAAGGGCGGCACAGGGAGGCCACGCTTGGCATAAAAGGCATCGACGAAGGCGGCCAATGTACCCTGTTGAATAGCCTCGCGCAAACCAGCCATCAGGACTTGGTAATGACGCAAATTGTGGATGGTATTCAACATGCTACCCAGCATTTCCCCACACTTGTCCAGATGGTGCAGATAAGCACGGGAGAAGTTCTGGCAGGTGTAGCAGTCACAGGTAGGATCCAGCGGCGAATCATCATGGCGATGGAACGCGTTACGGATCTTCAGCACGCCTGTATCGATGAACAGATGCCCATTGCGGGCATTACGGGTTGGCATCACGCAATCGAACATGTCCACACCGCGGCGCACACCCTCTACGAGATCTTCCGGTTTGCCAACGCCCATAAGGTAACGAGGTTTGTCTGCGGGCATCAGGCCTGGCAGGTAATCGAGCACCTTGATCATTTCGTGCTTGGGCTCGCCCACCGACAGACCGCCGATGGCCAGGCCGTCGAAGCCGATCTTGTCGAGGCCTTCCAGCGAGCGTTTGCGCAGGCTTTCATGCATGCCGCCCTGGACAATACCGAACAGCGCCGCCGTGTTATCGCCATGGGCGTTCTTCGAACGCTGGGCCCAACGCAGCGACAGCTCCATGGAGATACGCGCCACGTCTTCATCGGCCGGGTACGGTGTGCACTCGTCGAAAATCATCACGATGTCCGAGCCCAGGTCACGCTGCACCTGCATCGACTCTTCCGGGCCCATGAACACCTTGGCGCCGTCGACCGGCGAGGCGAAGGTCACGCCCTCTTCCTTGATCTTGCGCATGGCACCCAGGCTGAACACCTGAAAACCACCAGAGTCGGTAAGGATCGGGCCTTGCCACTTCATGAAGTCATGCAGGTCGCCATGCTTCTTGATCACTTCCGTGCCCGGGCGCAGCCACAGGTGGAAGGTATTGCCGAGGATAATCTCGGCACCGGTGGCGACGATGTCGCGGGGCAACATGCCTTTGACGGTGCCGTAGGTGCCGACCGGCATGAAGGCCGGGGTCTCCACAGTGCCGCGCGGGAAGGTCAGGCGGCCGCGACGGGCTTTGCCGTCCGTAGCGAGCAATTCAAACGACATACGACTCATAAGTTGTCCTCAGGGCCGCGCGGCGCCGGGTTACGGGTGATAAACATCGCATCACCGTAGCTGAAAAAACGGTACTCGTTAGCAATGGCGGCCTGGTAGGCAGCCATGGTTTCCGGGTAACCGGCAAATGCCGACACCAGCATCAACAGCGTGGATTCCGGCAAATGGAAGTTGGTGACCAGGCAATCGACCACATGAAAAGGTCGCCCTGGAAAAATGAAGATATCGGTGTCGCCACTGAACGGCTTGAGCACGCCATCACGCGCTGCACTCTCCAGCGAACGCACACTGGTGGTGCCCACGGCAACCACTCGACCGCCACGCGCCTTGCACGCCGCCACCGCATCCACCACGTCCTGGCTGACTTCCAGCCACTCGCTGTGCATATGGTGGTCTTCGATGTTATCCACACGCACCGGCTGAAACGTACCGGCCCCCACGTGCAGGGTCACATAGGCCGTGTCGACGCCCTTGGCGGCAATCGCATCCAGCAATGGCTGGTCGAAATGCAGCCCGGCAGTCGGGGCGGCGACGGCGCCGAGGCGCTGTGAGTACACGGTCTGATAGCGCTCGCGGTCCGCGTCTTCATCGGGGCGGTCTATATAAGGAGGCAACGGCATATGGCCGACGCGCTCCAACAACGGCAACACTTCTTCGGCAAACTTGAGCTCGAACAAGGCATCGTGGCGCGCGACCATCTCGGCTTCGCCACCGCCCTCAATCAAGATGCTCGACCCCGGTTTGGGCGATTTGCTGGAGCGCACATGGGCGAGCACGCGGTGGCTGTCCAGCACCCGCTCCACCAGGATTTCCAGCTTGCCGCCGGATGCTTTCTGGCCAAACAGCCGCGCCGGAATCACCCGGGTATTGTTGAAAACCATCAGATCGCCTGGGCGCAAATGCTCAAGCAAATCAGTGAATTGACGGTGTGCGAGGGCACCGCTGACCCCGTCCAGGGTCAGCAGTCGACTGGCGCGACGCTCGGCCAAAGGGTGGCGAGCGATCAGCGAATCAGGGAGCTCAAAAGTAAAGTCAGCAACGCGCATGATGGGGTTCGTCTAGCAGGGCCGGGAAGTCTAGCGGAAATAGTGAAAATAGACCATGAAACGTGATTGACCAACGGTAATCTCATCTCTATACTTCGCCGCCATTGAGCCCTGATGGCGGAATTGGTAGACGCGGCGGATTCAAAATCCGTTTTCGAAAGGAGTGGGAGTTCGAGTCTCCCTCGGGGCACCATCTTAAAGAAAGACCTTGAAATTCAAGGTCTTTTTTTTCGCCTGCAAAAAAGTGCCAGGCGTGTCAGTGGAGGGAGCGGGACCATGGAGTTGACGCTTGAAGCGGTTGCGTTGTTTGCGTTGAAGCTGGTGCATGAGACTGACGACGGCAGCCCGTTGCTGCGCGATGATCCCGTGATGGAGGGCTATGATCGCGAGGTGTTTGGGTTGTTGGTGCGCCAGGGAAACCTGGCCGAGATCCAAGTGAAGCTCGATGAATGCCTGTCTCTGGCACTCGACACCCTGGGTGGCGCCGATACCGTCATGGGTCGCGAGTTGCAGCGGCTCGCAACGAACGTGCGCGAAGCACCGACCCTGGAAATACTCGACGCCCCGCTCCACGCACTCAAGGATTACCTGAAAGCCATCCTGTGACGTGGACTTACTTGCGCCCTTCCACCGCCATCCGCACCGCCAAGCCCATCAATACCGACCCCATCAGCCAGCGCTGCAGCACCTGCCAACCAGGCCGGGTGACGAAGAACACCGCGATGGAACCCGCCATGCAGGCAATCACCGCGTTGACGCTCACGCTGATAAGAATCTGCAGGGAGCCCAGCGCCAGGGATTGCACCAGCACACTGCCATGACCGTTCGGGTCGATGAACTGGGGCAGCAACGACAAATACATCACCGCCACTTTGGGATTGAGCAGGTTGGTGACCAGCCCCATGGTAACCAACTTGCGCGGGCTGTCCTTGGGCAAGTCGCGCACCTGGAATGGCGAACGCCCACCCGGCTTGACCGCCTGCCAGGCCAGGTACATCAGATACAGCGCCCCGCCGAGCCGCAGCGCGTCGTAGGCAAACGGCACCGCCATCACCAACGCCGTGATACCCAGCGCCGCGCACACCATATACACCACAAACCCCAGCGCCACCCCGCCCAGGGAAATCAACCCGGCCGTGCGCCCCTGGCAGATGGAGCGGGAAATGAGGTAGATCATGTTCGGCCCCGGTGTCAGTACCATGCCGAGTGAAATCAGGCCGTAGGCGAGCAAGCTGGACATATCAGGCATGGATTGGCTCCTGGTTTTTTAAGCTGCCAGCGTGAAATCCTTCGCCGACGCGGTCGTGTTGAGCGTCATGCTAGGGGCTTGCAGGCCCAGGCGTTAGATACAGATCCGCAAGCAAAACGTCATACACCGACGGCACCACTTACCCAGGACAGGCACATGATCGACTTCAACAACAAAGGCTTCTTCAAGCTCAAGCAAAACAACGAATACGCCGAACGCGTAGCGGCCCTGCTGCTGGACGGCGAAGAAGTGGTCGACGCGTACAAGGCCATGCGCGACGGCGTCGTGTTCACCACCAAACGCATCATCGCGGTTAACGTGCAGGGAATTACCGGCAGCAAGAAGGACTTCACCTCATTGCCGTACAAGAACATCGTGGCGTACTCGGTGGAAACGTCCGGGACGTTTGATCTTGATTCGGAGTTGGAGATTTACTTTTCGTCGTTGGGGAAGGTGAAGTTCGAATTCACTGGCAAGACCTCGATCGTGGAAATCTCGCGGCTGATTTCCAAGCACCTGCTGAGTTGATCCACAGGCATAAAAAAGACATTGGCGTTTCAAGGTCTTTTTTATTGTGGTTCAACTGACGTACACCGGGCTCATCCTGCTCACAGCATCATTTCATAAGGTCCCATTGCCTTGCTAGTCTGCACCAAGCCCTGCCGCATCAACATTTCGAGATAGCTTCCCGCCTCCATCGCGGGCTTCTTCAACGCCCTCCTCTGCCTCTGCGCTGCTCCCAACACTGCCGCCTGATCCAAATCCCAGAGATCCGAAATAAAGTCATCCGGATGCATCGGTTCAATGTCATAGGCAGCCAATACATGCGGTGGAAAGTCTTTCAAATTGAAGGTCACGATAACCTCAGCTTTACTTCGAATGGCCGCTGCCAACACATGCCGGTCATCCGGATCTGGTAAATCCAAACTCGAACACAGGTCCTCATATCCGGTCACCAGAGCGTCAGGTATCGCAATGTCCATAAGCGCCGACGTGCAGTCCACCTGAGCCGCCGTAAGATCGGGTCGGTTCTTGAGTACGTTGCGCTTCCACTCATCCTGAATCTGGGCAGTCCATCGCGCTCGATACAAACCAGACAAACCAAGCCACATGAGTAAGTCCCTAAGTGCCGCAGGATATAGAACACAAGCGTCGTATACCGCAGTAAAGGGCGAACACCTCATCCGTCATACCCCATTCCCAACTCCTGGGCCTGTTGAACCAGCGCTTCCATTGCCTCTTGGCTTTGCTCGTCACGCCGTTGCTTGAACGCCATCAAATCCGAAAAGCGGACTCGCCGATGTCGACCCGTTTTTGTAAAAGGGATAGCGCCGTCCTCGAGCATTTTGACCAAATGCGGGCGTGACACATTAAGCAGGTCGGCCGCCTCCTGCGAGGTCAACTCGGCATGAACCGGCACTACCTTGACGGCATTGCCGAGCGCCAATTCGCCCAGAATATCGACCAGCAGGCGCAGTGCGGAGGTTGGGAGTACAAGCCTGTGTGGCTTATCTTCTTTGTCGAAGATGTCGATGCGCTGGGTTTCAAATTTGGTCGACAATAGGGACGCTAATTCACGCTGGCCTTGCACTGCCGCCTCGACTTCTTTTTCCAGCGGAAGGATCGTTTTTGGAAGGTTGTTGATGGTCATGATGCAACTCCGGTCTTGCGCAATTCAGTTGAGGCCAACGCTAAACGAAACAAACGAAAATCGCAATATTCGAAACAATGCGGCGACTCACGTACCAGTCAACTTTTCCCACATCAACTGAAAATTGAGCTGATATCGGTTCCTGACTCCCCCTCATAGGCTCACTCCCTCGCGCAAGGAAGTGAATCGGTCATGTCAGAACGCTTTTATCCACCCACCGAACAAGCGTTACTCAAGCGACGAATCCTCACCCGGCAACCGTCGCGTATGCCGTATTCGCCTACTGTCGATTTTTTCGAGCCATCCCCTGCCCCGCCACCTACACCAGCCAAACCTCCCGGCTGCGTCTTCATCAAGCCATGCCAACTGCCTGACGGTATCGCCCATTACTCGAGCCCCACCGGTTTTGTTCCACTGGAACTGATCAAGGAGTACAGCCATTTAAGTCTGTTGGGCGGGCGCGAAGTGGACGCCCGAGGCGCGGTTGCCTTGCGCAAGATCAGCGGCAGTGCACTGCCAGCCGGCTTAGGGCAGTTGGCATTGCGTACAGCGTTTTTGGAATCGGCGGCCACAGTCAGCGCATCCGTCGCTGGTAGCCTGTTGACAGGGTTGGTAGCGCTGGCTTGGCCGTCGGATCTAAGTGATAGCGCGCTCTACAACGAGGAACAATTGCGTTCGCTGCAACGAGCGCGTTCGCAGATGCGGCTGCATATCGAGCAACGCGACGACGGCACGCTCAAGGGGTATGGGTTTTACACAGGTAACAATGCCGATTGGCAGATGATTGATGTGGTGCAATTTCAAAACCGCAGTGGCCAGTTAGTAGCAGATTTGAATAATGGCGTAGAGCTGATCTGGACGCCCTCCGTTGATCCAAATGACACCTTAGGTATTCCGGCATTGGAGGCTGCGCCGCAAGCACCGGTGATCTGGATCTACCCACCGACGGGAACGGCGGCGCAGATTCTGGTTAACCCTATTTACCCACCGGACTATCGGGATTTTATTCTGGTGTTTCCGGCGGAGTCGGGGGTTCGGCCGCTGTATGTGGTGGTAGGTGCCAAGGCTGGGGATCACAAGTACCACAAAGCGCCTAACACTGAACAAATAACTGGCTTTGAAAAACTGATAAAAGCAAAACCCAAGACTCCCAGACAAGGAGGCGCCGGGCTGAGAGAACGCTGGATTGAGGAAAAAGGTCGGAAGATCTATGAATGGGACTCTCAGCACGGGAAGCTGGAGGTTTATCTAGCAAGTGATGGGAGCCATATAGGTGCGTTCAACCACATAAGCGGCGAGCAGCTAAAAGGGCCGATCAAAAAACGAAACATCAAAAAATATTTGTGAGGACTACATGGGACTAAAAATAAGGTTGGAATGGTTCGACAGAACCACAGAGAGGCTAAGAGGAACGGAAAGTTCAGCGGACTGCGGAGATGACTATTCGGTGATTTCCACGCTCGGGTTGTTGAGCGCAGCGGAAGTCAATAACGGCATGTTTGAATTGCGCAGGGAATGGCTATCAGTGATACAGCCGCGCTTTTCTCATGAAATTGCTCTTTCAGAAAGTGACTACTTCATCGCATTTGATTACGAAGTTTCAAACGAGTAATGACTCAAAGAATTCAGCCTGAGCTATAGCAGATGAAAAAGCAAATGGTGCACAAGTGACCCGTTCCTCCCTCATCAAAATTGACCTTAGCCGCATCCAGAACCACAAAGAACTTCACGCCACGCTGTGCACTTCACTCAACTTTCCCAACTGGTATCGCCAAAACTGGGATGCTTTTTGGGACGCCATCACCGGCTTGGTAGAAATGCCTGATACGCTTGAGTTTTCTGATTGGGATATTTTTTCAGAGCACCTACCCCGCGATGCCAAGATGCTATGGGAGTGCTTGGCTGAACTCGCGACCCTTTTACCCGGACCTTGCGTCGCGGGTTCAGCAAGGCTTTTTTGTAGGAGCGAGCTTGCTCGCGAAAACGTCAACGATCACGCGTGCTTCCTGAATGAATGCGACGCCTGTGAGCTTTTCGCGAGCAAGCTCGCTCCTACAGAGGACAGAGGACGGTGATGCGTGCCAGCCTGGGCATCTCACTTGGGCTGGAATGTCTCCAAATACGCCAGGATATTTTCAATCTTCTCCTGGTCACTGATCCCCCAGAAGATCATCCGCGTGCCACTGACCACCGATTTCGGGTCTTCAATGTAGGCCGCCAGTTTTTCCCGCGTCCACACCACGCCCGAGTTCTTCATCGCATCCGAATACTGATAGTCCTGAGTGGTACCGGCAGGCCGGCCGATGATGCCGTTCAGTTCCGGGCCAAAACCACCCCGCGCCCCCTCACCAATGCTGTGGCAGCCGCCGCAGGTCTTGGTGAAGAGTTTGCCGCCCGCCTCGGCATCGCCCGCAGCGAACGCGGGTGCGGCGATAACGGTCAGGGCGAGGGTCAATAACACATACTTCATTCACGTCTCCCTATCGGCTGTTGCCTTGGATTATGCCTGTTCGACCGGCCTTTCTCCCAGCCGCTGCACCAGACGCACCAGATACCCGTCCGGGTCTTGCACGATGAACTGGCGCTGCCCGGCCTCCACGTCACCGGCTCGGTACCAGGCGTCCTCTACATCGCGGAACAAGGGCCAGCCGATCTGCGCCAAGCGTTGCAGGATGGGTGCTACGGCGGGCACATCGATTTGCAGGTTGATGCCGCGCCCGAATGGGGGCTGCAACGGTGCGGTAAGCCACTGGCCGGCCTCGGGGCCGTATTGTTCGAGCATGATTTGCGCGCCGTTAAGGTCGAGGTAGGCAAAGCCTTCTTCTGCGCGCTGATAGGCAATAGCGAAACCTAACTGTTCGATCCAGAACGCCAGGCTCGCGCCAAGGCGGGTGACGATCAGTTCAGGCACGAGTGGGTTACGGTCGAACATGGCATTCCTTGGATGGCAGGGTGGCGTTCACCTTAACGGATTGTCGTGCCCATGGCTCACAAGCAGCCAAATGACCACCCATCGTTTAAAAAACATCCAATCGAACCTATATACCCAACCCCTACTCCACCTTACTGAACCCCTGATGGTGGAGTAAGGATCATGGCTCAGCCATCGATTTTGGTATTGGAAGACGACGAGATCATTCGGGCGTTGATGGTGGATGTGCTGGAAGACTTTGGTGCGGTGGTGACATCGTTTGCATCGGCAGACGAAGGGATGATTTACCTGGAGCGCGGCGATGACCCGGTGGATTTGATTGTCAGTGATATTCAAATGCCCGGCTTGCTCAATGGTTATGACTTGAGCCGTGTCGTCGCCCACCGGTGGCCTGAAGTACAGGTAGTGCTGACCTCAGGTAATACGAAAATCGCCGCCGAGCTGGGCAGTTCCGTGCGGTTTCTGCCCAAGCCCTGGAGTACCGACCACTTGCTTGAGTGCGTGCAGACAGCATTGACGCACTAGGGCCAGTCCCGGGATTGATAGCAGCGCGATATCATTTCAACCGAACTTGAGGGCTAGTTCTGCGGTCATGTAAGGTGCAGGGAGCGACTTTTCTGATCCGATGGTCAGCCTTTTCGCTTCTGCGTTCAGCTGACGACAATGAGTCGTGTAGAATCGTCGCCCATTTTCACGCGTCATTCATGGCCGACAGGCCCACAGTTCGAGCTCATTGAATGCATTCACAGGCCCATGACGTTAGTGCGCCCTCCTTGTTGGAAACGTTGCGCACGGGCACGGGCCTGCTGCATGTGGCGTTGGAACAGCGCCTGCCGTTTTTTTCCGAGCGCCTGGATGCCCAGTGGTATCGGCGCTTGCTGCAGGCGTACCACGGCTTTTATCAGCCAATGGAAGCGGCGCTGTATGACAGCGGTTTGATTCCCGACGGATATGAGTCTGCGTTGCGTGTGAAAACGCCAACCCTGGTCCATGACCTGCACGCGCTCGGCCTGACTGAGCACGCCATCCATGCCCTGCCTCGCTGTACCCAGCTCCCCGTATTAGACACACCAGCTGCGTGCCTCGGCGCCCTGTATGTGCTGGAAGGCGCCACCCTGGGTGGCCAAGTGCTGCGCCGGGAAATAGCCCTGCGCCTGGATGTGAACGCCGACAACGGCGGTGCCTTTCTCAATGTATACGGCGCCGAGACCGGACGGCGCTGGAAAGATTTCCTCGATTATCTGGGCCGTCAGCCACTGGATACAGATGCCGCCGTGCGCGCGGTGATGGCGGCCCGCTCGACATTCAGCGGCTTTGAGCAATGGCTCGACAGCCAGGAGGTATTGCTATGAAACCCGAAGATTTTGAAGAGCTGCTTGCCAACTGCGCCGACGAACCCATTCGTTTTCCGGGGGCCATCCAGCCCCACGGCGTGCTGCTGACCTTGTCGGAACCTGGCCTGAACATCATTCAGGTAAGTGCCAACGTCGGTACGTTGTTCGGCCACGCCCCCGAGGCGCTGTTGGATCAACCGTTGCACAGATTGATTGGCGAGGAGTACGCCCGGGCCGTGCAAACCATGGCCGAGGACAGCGCATTCCTGGACTCGCCGCCCCTGCTGATAACCTTCAAGGGTGAGCAGTTCGAAGGCCTGTTGCATCGCCATCAGGGCGTGTTAGTGCTGGAATTCGAACCACGGCTCAAGGATTTCAAACCCCGAGCGCACAGTGGCCGCACCAGCGACCTGGGCAAGATGCTGCACCGCCTGCAATCGGCAAAGACCTTGGAGGCGCTCTACGCCATCACCGTCAACGAAATCCAGGCCATGACCGGTTATGACCGGGTGCTCATCTATCGCTTCGAAGAGGAAGGCCATGGTCAGGTGATCGCCGAGGCCTCGGCGCCGTCCATGGAATTGTTCAACGGGCTGTTCTTCCCCGCGTCCGACATCCCCGAGCAGGCTCGCGAACTGTATCGCACCAACTGGCTACGGATCATCCCGAGTGCATCCTACGAACCGGTACCGCTGGTGCCCAAATTGCGCCCGGACACCGGGCAGCCTCTGGACCTGAGCTTCGCCACCCTGCGCAGCGTGTCGCCGATTCACTGCCAGTACATGCAGAACATGGGCGTGTTGTCGTCCATGAGTATTTCACTGATGAAGGGCGACAAACTCTGGGGCCTGATCAGTTGCGGCAACCGTGAGCCGCTGCTGGTGCCCAACGACCTGCGCATGGCCTGCCAGACCATCGGCCAGGTGCTGTCATTGCAGATCAGTGCCATGGAGGCCCTGGAGCTGAGCCGCCAGCGCGACGAGAAAGTCGAAGCGCTGGCGCTGCTGGATCGGGCGATGAAAGCCTCTGCCAATAACGTATTCGACGGCTTGGCCCAGCAAGGCCGACTGCTGATGGACCTGACCCTCTCCGGCGGCGTGGCGATCATCGAAGACAAGCAATTACACCGCTACGGCAACTGCCCGGAACCGGCGCAGATACGCGCGCTGCACAAGTGGTTGCAGGGCGACGGCGCACCGGTATTTTCCAGCCATAACCTGGCCTCGGTTTATCCGCCGGCCGCCGAATACCAGAGCGTGGCCAGCGGCGTGCTCGCCATGAGCTTGCCCAAGCCTGTGGATAACGGGGTGCTGTGGTTTCGCCCGGAAGTCAAAGAGAACATCCACTGGAGTGGCGACCCGCAGAAGCCGCTGAATCTGGAAACCTGCGACGCGGGCATGCGCCTTCGCCCACGCACCTCGTTTGAAATCTGGAAAGTGGAAATGGCTGGTATCTCCACCAAGTGGAGCCATGGCGACCTGTTTGCCGCCAACGATTTGCGCCGCTCGGCCCTGGAGAATGACCTGTCCCGCCAAGTGCTGCGCGAGCAACAAGCGGTGCGTGCGCGGGACGAGCTGGTCGCGGTGGTTTCCCACGACCTGCGCAACCCCATGACCGTCATCTCCATGCTCTGCGGCATGATGCAAAAAGCCTTCAGCTCCGATGGCCCCCACACTTCACGGCGCATTTCTTCCGCCATTGACACCATGCAACAGGCTGCCGGGCGCATGAACGTGTTGCTGGAAGACTTGCTCGACACCTCGAAAATCGAAGCCGGGCGCTATGTGGTCAAGCCGGTGGCGCTGGACGTCAGCCAGATTTTTGAAGAGGCGTATTCGCTGCTGGCGCCCCTGGCCTCGGAAAAGGGCATCGACCTGTCGTTCAATGTCGAGCCTGGCCTGCAAATCAAGGCCGACCCGGAGCGCTTGTTCCAGGTGCTGTCGAACCTGATCGGCAATGCGATCAAGTTCACTCCGCGCCAGGGCAACATCGGCATCAGCGCCATGAGCGCCGGCGAGGAGATTGTATTTTCGGTGCGCGACTCCGGTGAGGGCATTGCGCCGGACGATTTGCCCCATGTGTTCGATCGCTATTGGACCCAAACTGAAAACAACCCCACCGGCAGCGGGCTGGGGCTGTATATCACTCAAGGCATCGTTAAGGCGCATGGCGGCAGGATCGAAGCCGAGAGCAAGCAGGGTCAGGGCAGCGAGTTTCGATTTACCGTGCCGAAGGTGACGATTGAGGCAAACAACTGAGCCATTTGCTGGCAGGGGCAACCATATTGCCCCTGCTGCCCCATAACCGAGAACGGAAAACCAAACATATATTCATACAACATTGCATTTCTTTAACAAAGTTTCAAAATAAAACAACCAAAATCCAACAATAAAACCAACTCACCCATCACAAACAGAAACATAGAACACCTCGCAAAAAACACCGAACCCCACTAACTTACGCCGAGCACTGTTACAGGGAAGAACATGCCATGTAAACCATGCCATTAATAGTGAGGCGTTACCGTGTTCAATTCTATCGGCTTTAATCCCGTCAATACTTACATTTCCCAATCCGCCCCCGACCAAGACACCCAAGCCAGCGAGAAGGTCAACTCACGCTCGAAACGAAGCCTCGATCAAATCGCTCCCGATAATTCGATTAATGACAATGGGGTCACCGCAGACAGAGGCGGCAGACGTAATGGTGGTGGCTTGGACAGTCTCGGCAAAGGCCATGTTCTTTGAGTAAACTTACTTAAGCGCAACTACTAAATAAGTAGCGCCCAGGGCGCTGCTTATTCATTAATAGCCACAACGTATTACTGCCTGACGTTCGTTGACGAAATGCCGACATTTTCAGCGTTATACTGAGTGCTTGTCTTATTAGTGAGCCGATCGCGTCATGCCTGAACTGCAGTCACTTCCCCCCGTACTTGCCGGCCCGTTGCTGCGCCGCCTGGAACCAAAGCGTGTGGTGCTATGGCTGGTGGCGAGCCGGGAACTGAAGCTGGTTATGAGGCTGCAGCACGCTCAGGGATCAACACTGGATATTCACCTTCATGCACATTGTCAAATCGTTCCCGTCGGGCGCCATTCGTTTATCCACTTGATCGATGTGCCCCTGACTGACGCCCTGCCTCTGGATGTAAACATCCACTATGACCTGTTTATTGACGGCTGCGGAATAGCCCAGTGGGCACCCCATCTGCTGTACGCAGGCGCCACGCTGCCCGATTTCGTCGTGCATGGGCGCATCCACCAACTGGTCCACGGCTCCTGCCGCAAGCCTCACCATCGCGCTGATGACGGGTTGCTGTGCATTGATCGTCTGCTGGCGCAAGCTCCCACCGTGGCACAACGCCCCGCCTTGCTGATGATGAGCGGCGACCAGGTCTACGCCGACGACGTCGCGGGGCCCATGCTGCGGGCAATTCATGAATTAATCGCGCGCCTGGGCCTGTTCGACGAATACCTGGAAGGGGCCGTGGTTGACGACAGTGCCGCCCTCTACGGGCATCGCGCCAGCTATTACCATCGCGCCGACCTGCTCCCCGCGCTGGACAGTAACGAGACCTTGCGTGAGCGCTTTTTCGGCGGCGTGAAGAAACCGATTTTCACCAGCAGCACCGCCGATAATCACCTGGTGACCTTTGCCGAAGTGATCGCCATGTACCTGCTGGCCTGGTCGCCCACACCGTGGACACTGATCTCCCCCCAACCGCCGCAACTGAGCGCGCAAGAACAGCAGCGCTATGCCCGCGAACAGATACAGATCGATCAATTTCGCAGTGGCCTTCCAGGGGTCGCCCGGGTATTCGCCCACCTCTCGACCCTGATGATCTTTGATGATCACGACATCACCGATGACTGGAACCTCAGCGCCCAATGGGAAGAAACTGCCTACGGCCATCCATTCTCCAAACGCATCATCGGTAATGCGTTGATGGCCTATCTTTTATGCCAGGGCTGGGGCAACCAGCCCGAGGTGTTTGGCGAACTGGTGAGCCAAACCCAGGCACTTGCCAACCAGGCGCAAGACAACCACCTGGACGCCACACAGCAGGATGAGCTAGTCACCACGCTGCTGAAATTCCAGCAGTGGCACTACGTATTGCCCACCACCCCGGCGCTGGTGGTACTCGACACCCGCACCCGACGCTGGCGCAGCGAGTTCACCCTCAAGCAACCTTCCGGGCTACTGGACTGGGAAGCCTTGAGCGAACTGCAACAAGCGCTACTGGACCACCCGTCAGCCATCATTGTCTCGCCTGCGCCGGTGTTCGGCGTCAAGCTGATCGAGACGGTGCAAAAGGTTTTCAGCTGGTGTGGCTTCCCACTGCTGGTGGACGCCGAGAACTGGATGGCCCACCGCGGCGCTGCCCAAGTGATTTTGAATATCTTCCGCCACTCGCGCACGCCGGGTAACTACGTGATCCTTTCCGGTGATGTGCATTACTCGTTTGTCTACCAAGTGCTGATCCGCCACCGCAACGGCGGCCCCAATATCTGGCAAATCACCAGCAGCGGCATCAAGAACGAGTTCCCGCCGCGCCTGCTGGAATGGTTCGACCGCCTCAACCGCTGGCTCTACTCCCCGCGTTCGCCGCTTAACTGGTTTACCCGCCGCCGCACCATGCAGGTGGTGCCCTATATTCCAGAGCACGCCGAAGCGGGTGAGCGGCTGTGGAACTCGGCGGGCATTGGCCAGGTGTTTTTCAATGAGCAGGGCCAACCGCAAGCCATTTACCAGCACAACGCGGATGGGAAGCCTCGAACAAAGATGATGGCGCCAGAAAAATAGCGTTTCGCCACTCGTCAAAAGCAGCACACCTGCCCTATTCAAAGCGCGCAAGCGCCGATGTACAGTAGCGCCAGCCACGGAGTATCGGCGTCAACCATGACTGGCCTTGGGCGCCAGCCCCCGCAGGAAGCGTGCAGATGGACGATACATCCGGCAAAGAACCGCTACGCCATGAGGTTTCCGACCTTAACGTCGACCTGTTGCACGCCATCATGGAGTTGGTCAGTGATGGCATCTGGGACTGGAATGCCAATACCGGCTTCGTCTACCGCAATCCCGGCTGGTACGAAATGCTTGGCTACTCCCACCACTCCCTGGAAAACAGCGTCTTCACCTGGGAGAACGTGATCCACCCCGAGGATTACCCTCGCGTGATGACGGTGTTCGATGACTACATCAGCCTACGCGCCGCTCATTACCGGGCCGAATACCGTTGTCGCAAAAAAGACGGTACGTACCTCTGGATCGAGGACCGCGGCTACGTCATTGCCCGCAACCCCGACGGTTCAGTGGCGCGCATGGTCGGCGCACACCGCGATATCCATACGCGCAAATGCTCCATCGAACAGTTGCAAAAGCGCAACCAGTCTCTGGAAGCGCTGGTCGCGGAGCGCACGCTTGAGTTGTCGCGCGTCAACCAGCAACTGCAATTACAACTGGACGAAAACCGCTCTTTGGCCGAGCGGGACGCCCTGACGCGCATCGCCAACCGGTACCGCCTGGAAAAAGTGCTGCTGGAGGAATGCGACCGCGCCGAACGCTTCCGCCTGCCCCTGGCACTGGTGGCCATGGATGTCGATGACTTCAAGCCGATCAATGACCAATACGGCCATGGCGTCGGCGACCAGACCCTGATACGGGTAGTGGAACATCTGGAAGCCTGCGTACGCAAAAGCGACTTGCTGGCGCGCTGGGGCGGCGATGAGTTTATGGTGGTGCTGCCCAAAAGCAGCCTGGACGAGGCCAAAGAGTTGGCCGAAAGGA
The DNA here is from genome assembly GCF_021605325.1 of Pseudomonas sp. PA-7-1E. Classification (NCBI taxonomy): domain Bacteria; kingdom Pseudomonadati; phylum Pseudomonadota; class Gammaproteobacteria; order Pseudomonadales; family Pseudomonadaceae; genus Pseudomonas; species Pseudomonas sp. PA-7-1E. Next base: position 95,545 of record NZ_WKFA01000001.1, on the reverse strand, counting down.
TTCGCCATAAAATCAAGGAGGCGGCCCCCTTGGGCGCCTTGAACGTTACCCTGAGCCTGGGCGTGGTGGAGCGGCGCATGGGCGAGTCCCCGGCTGCGCTGATGGCGCGGGCCGATCAAGCCTTGTACCGATCCAAGGCGGCGGGCAAGGATGGGGTGTCGGAATAGTCGCAGCTCCTTCCAAGGTGGAATGACACGGCGACTTTATTTCGTTTGCGGCAAGGCCGGGCGCGCGGCTTAGATAGCGCTGAGCCCACCACTGCCGAGTCCCAGAGCCATGAGTCACGCTAGCATCAGCCAGTCGATTTCCATCGTTCACCCCATCAGCCTCAGTCACGGTAAAAACGCCGAGGTCTGGGACACTGCAGGCAAGCGTTACATCGACTTTGTCGGGGGTATCGGCGTGCTCAACCTGGGCCATTGCCACCCGGCCGTGGTGGCGGCCATTTGCGAGCAAGCGGCCCGGCTCACCCATTACGCGTTCAACGCCGCACCGCATACGCCCTACATCGAGTTGATGCAACGCCTCAGCGCCTTTATCCCGGTGGGTTACCCCGTCAGCGGCATGCTCACCAACAGCGGTGCAGAAGCGGCAGAGAACGCTTTGAAGATCGCCCGTGGTGCCACTGGTCGCACGGCGGTGATCGCCTTCGACGGTGCCTTCCATGGGCGCACCCTGGCGACCCTCAACCTCAATGGCAAGGTCGCGCCCTACAAACAGAAGGTCGGCGTACTGCCCGGCCCTGTGTATCACCTGCCCTACCCCAGTACCGATAACGGCATAACCTGCGCCGACGCGCTGAAGGCCATGGAGCGTCTGTTCAGCGTGGAAATCGACATAAACGATGTTGCCTGCTTCATCATCGAGTCGGTGCAGGGCGAAGGCGGTTTTCTAGCCTTGGACACTGAGTTTGCCCAAGCCTTGCGACGCTTCTGCGACCAGCACAACATCCTGCTGATCATTGATGAAATCCAGTCGGGTTTTGGTCGCACCGGCCAGCGTTTCGCCTTCTCGCGCCTGGGCATCGAGCCGGACCTGCTGCTGCTCGGCAAAAGCATCGCCGGCGGCATGCCGCTGGGGGCAGTGGTCGGGCGCAAGGCGCTGATGGACAACCTGCCCAAAGGCGGCCTGGGCGGCACCTACTCCGGTAACCCCGTCGCCTGCGCGGCGGCGCTGGCGACCCTTGAGGTGATGAGCGACAAAAACCTGCACGCCTGGGGCGTCGCGCAGGAGGCCGCGATTGTGGGTCGCTATGAAGCCTGGCGCGCGCAGCAACTGTCGCCCTACCTGGGCCGCCTCACCGGTGTCGGCGCCATGCGGGGCATTGAACTGGCCCACGCCGACGGCACACCCGCTCCCAAGCAACTGGCGCAACTGCTGGAGCTGGCGCGAGAGGCTGGCTTGCTGCTGATGCCCAGCGGCAAGTCGCGGCACATCGTGCGCTTGCTGGCCCCGCTGACCATTGAACCTGCGGTGTTGGAGGAAGGCCTGGATATCTTCCAGGCGTGCCTCACACAGCTGGACGAATAGCGGGCTGCCTTGACCTGATCCCCTCACCCGCTGAAAATGCCCGACGTTTTTTTGTCTCTCCGCATACTACGCAGTGAAATTTTAATGTCTGATTCCTACACCGAAAAATCCGCCGAAGAATCCGTAGTCGCCCTGTACGCCAAAGCCGAATACGAAAACGCCATCAATCTTTCACAGCATGTGCCAGCCGCCAAGATCATCAGCGAGATGGTGCTGGACGCGTTTCATACCTCCAAGGAAAGCGACCAGATCCGCGAGCTACGCGTTGCCATCCGCCAGGCCCACGATGCCTTCGACGATGACAAAGCCTATGACCTGATGGGCCAGCTCAAACAATTGAAAGACGCCGAAGCCGCAGACAACGCCGCCCTGGAACACCTGAGCAGCCAGTTCTCGATCAGCCGCATCCTGTCCAGCTTCAAGGACGATCCCGAGTTCCAGGAATTGGTCTATGGCCTGGCCCTCAAAGTGCTTAACCAGTCGCACCAGGCCATCAGCAACCCGAGCGCCGGCAAGGGCAAGGCTGCACGCGCCAAGAAAGACACCGAAGTGTTTGTGATCAGCAAGGATGGCATCAGCGTCACCTTGCCGCTGCGCACGCCGCGCTCCAAGCTCAATGTGGACCGCGAAGCGCTGGAGTTCCTGGGTTTCACCTTTGTGGGCGAAGGCAGCGAGGCGGAACTTGCGAGCGAAACCTTCATCGACAACAGCGGCGCCGAGCAACCGGTCACGCGCAAGAGCATCGTGACCGCGCTGCAACAGCAAAGCGCCTTTGACGGCTACGCCATCGCCGCCCAGTAAGTAGCTGACGCAACCAGGCGCGCGCGCAAGGCGCAGCGCCGGTTGCCGTCTACGCCTCTTTATTCCACAACACCGCCGAGCTTTTCATCATCCCCACGGCGATTGCGAACAGCAACAACACACAGCCTGCCAGCAGCCACGGTGACGGCAAGGTTGGCCGGGCCAGCAACATGAACGCCAACGAGGGCGCGATCATCACGCCGATGTTGACGCCCGCCGAGTAGTAGCCAAGGTTGCGGCCCACGCTGTCGCGGCTGGAAATGCTGCTGACGTAGTGGGTGATCGCGGGGAACACAATCATCTCGCCCAGGCTCCACAACACCGTAGCAAGCACCAACAGCGCGCCGACCTGACCAAAGCCCATCAAGAAGAAACCGCAGCCTGCCAGCAACAGGCCAATGATCAGCGAGCGACTGCTCGACAAGTGCGCCATGCGCAGGTTGATCGGCACTTCAAACACAATCACTAGCAACGCATTGATAAAGAAGATGATGCCCACGTAATAGGCCGGCAATTGGGTGTAGTTGATGATGTACGCCGACAGAAAAGTCGGCGGCAATGCGTAAGCCACGTGCACCGGCAGCGCTGCCAACAGGATCACCAGCAGTCGCGAACGCTCATGAGCCGCCACCTCGGGCAAGCCCTCGCCTTTGACGGCGACAGGTACGCCTTGGGTGGCCTGCCGAGACCGACCAAACCGCAGGCAGGCGGCGAAGGCCAGCAGGGACAGCACGGCATTGATGTAGAAGACCGCATCGGCATTGCTGAGGAAGATCAAGCTGCCCAGTAGCGGCCCGATGGCCATGCCGATGTTGATCGCCAATCGGTTGCAGGAAAACGCCACTTTGCGTGACTCAAGATTACTGTGAGCCACTGTCTCGGAGAACGCGGCCGGTGTGAAGGCTTCGTAACAGGCCCCCCAGAGAAACGACAACAGGAACAGCGCGAGCAGGTTATCCACCGAGGGAATGACCAGCAGCAACACCGCGTTGAACAACAACGAACCGAGAATGACCCGGTTGGCCGAAAACCGCTTGATCACGGCGCCGATGATCAGGTCGGTACACAGGGCGCCCGCGCCATACACGCCGACCAACAGGCCTGCCGTGCCTGCCGATATCGCGTGTTGATGAATCAGGTACGCCGCGTAAAAAGGAAACGCCAGGGTGCCCGTGCGGAACACCAGCGTGATCATGAACAATGCTTGCAACCGCGCATTAAGGCCGCGCAAGGCGTGAAAAGTACCCATCAGCGCAGCACGCTGGCACAGGTGTGGAGCAAAGCTGCAGAGCGGCTCATCCGGATGTCCTTTCGCAATGGCGGCGCCGGTGTGTCCGGCGCCAAACTCCATAGCTGGGCAAACTAATGCAGCACTGTGCGGCGAACAAGCTACCCATTTGGACAGGTAGGCGGTGATTGCGGCCTCAGGCCGGGTGGCGGATATAGCCCAATTGCAGGGCCTTGCCGATTGCTGATTTGCCGTTGCTGACCTGCAATTTGCCGAAGATATTCTTCATATGAAACTTGACCGTATGGGAGGTCATCGACGTCAGGAGTGCCACTTCGTTGTAGGTCTTGCCCAGGCTGACCCAGGACAATACTTCGGTTTCCCTTGGGGTCAGCACCGTCTGTTGTTCGACAGGCGCCGCGTGATCTTCCAGGGCCTCGTCGTACATCGAGACCAACAGCATCTGCAGTTCACTTTGATGGGCCAGCACGGTCTCGCGAAATTGCCGATGTTCGCCGAAGCTGCACAGATTGAGCACCGAGTAGAAGCCGCGATTGCCATGCACGATAAAACTGGCGCCCTCGCCAACGGGTTTGTAGGGGCCCGGCACCGGCACCGCCTCATCGGCCACGGCCAGCAGGTGTTCATCACTCCAGAAAAATGGTTTGATCCGCGTACGGGTCAATGAAACCAGCTCGCCACGCCGGTAGAAATCGTCGGCCGTGTCGGAAGGCTCCATGGCCTCGGGGTAATTGGACACAATCTGCGCTTGGTCCAGCGTCGGCCCACACTGGTAGACCTCGAAGTGTCCCAGGCCACGGCGGCTCAGTTCGGTATCGAGCAAGCGGCGCATATCCTCGGGCAGCATGGGCGATTTTTTATCGGGTTGGCCATTAGGTCGCACGGGTGTCTTCCTTGATCATTCAACCCGGTCGAGCATGCAGCATGCCTGGCTTACCTGTCCAGGCAACGGATGCAAACCCAGGGGCTAGACCTGCGCCGCGAACGCCTCGCGAAAGCGCTCCATCTCCTGCTCATTGCCCACCGTCACCCGCACCCACTGCGGCCAGTCCTGCCACACCCGCCCGACCAGTACATTCCGTGCCGCCAACTGCTCAATCACCTGCTCTGCCGGGCGCTTCACGTCGATCATGAAGCAGTTGCTGTGGGAAACGGTGCAGGTAAAGCCCCGGCCCTTGAGCCAGGCGATCGTCTCATCGCGCAATCTGGCATTGAGCGCTCTGCGTTGGCCCACCAGTTGCGCGTCTTCCAGGCTCGCACGGGCGGCCAGCAAGCTGGCGCCGGCCGGGACGTTGTCGCCGCCGAACACGGCCAACCGCTCCAGTAGCGCCGGGTGGCCGATCGCCAGGCCCAGGCGCGCACCGGCCATGCCATAGATCTTCGAGAAGGTACGCAGTACCAGCAGGTCGTGGTGTTCCTTGACCCAACTTACGCAACTGGGGGCGTCGCAGAAGTCGATATAAGCCTCGTCCACAACCAGCACGCTGCCCTTGGGTTTATTCACCAGAGCGTGGCGGATAGCCTCGGTCGAGGTGAGCGTACCGGTCGGGTTGTTGGGGTTGCACAGGTACAGCATGCCGGCCTGTGGGTCCGCGGCGAGCATGGCGTGCACATCGTGGGCATGCTGGGCGTCGAGGTTAACTTCATGCACCGGCGCCTTGATCGATTCGGCCGCCTGGCGCGGTACTTCGTAGGACGGCGTGGCCATCACCAGGCCGCGGGTCTGGCTGGCGAACGCCAGCACCGCGTAACGCAGGGCAGCCATCGAGCCGGCAAATACCCCGATGTTTTCTTCGGCGATGCCCTGTTGCTCGGCAAACAACGCGGCCAATGCATACATGTCCGGGTAAGGGTAACGCCCGGAGGCTGCAATCGCGCGCTGCATCGCCTGGCGAGCCGCGTCTGAAGGGCCGTAGGGGCTTTCGTTGTAATTGAGTAGTACCTTGTCAGATTTCGTCGGCGCCGGGCTGGCAAGCGCCCAATTGAGCTGCCCCAACACAGGCAGGGCCGCGCCCAGGGCGAGAAGGGATCGACGACTGACACGCACCATGGTGACTACTCCTTGTAGAGGCGCGAGGGATTCGCGCTGGCCGTTCAGAAGAGTATGACGAGAAAGCCGTTGCCTGATTTACCACCGAGGCGTATCCCTGCACTCAGTACTTTATTGTTGTAGCGGGCGCATGCAACACTTTCACTGCCGCGAGCCGTCAAGAACGGGTTCTGCCGGCATGGACTGATGACTAAATGGAAGTGGTGAGCACTTGATACACAGACGGGAAAAAACCGAGCACTTGAAGAGCAACATCAAGTACTTGATCAAGAGTCGTGGCGAAACCCAGCTTTCGTTAAGCAGTGCCGCCGGCCTGACCAGGACCACCATCTATAACATCCTGGAAGGCAAGGTCGTTAACGTACAGCAGTCGACGATACGCAAGATCTCTGACTTCTTTGGCGTCTCCTACGAAGAAATCGAGACGATCAGTTTTGAAGCCAAGGAAGTCATCGAGAGCAATGTTTCCCCACTGGGTAACAAGAACCCGGCGGCAGTGCCTGTGCTCAAGGAAAGCCTGCTCATGCAAAGCCTGGGCAAGCGCATTGGTGAGCTGGCCACACTTCATCCGCTGACCTACTACTTTGGCAGCGCCTGCAACCTGATCGGCGTGCGCCTGGAGCACGGGATTCCCGGCCTCAATGAACCGGGGGACTTGCTGATCGTGCAGAAAGGCTCGTCGAGCGACGATAAAGAAAAACTGGTGTACGACCGCGCCACCAAGAAGCTGTTCATCACCCTCGAACCCTGCGGGAACTCAGAGCGTTTGTGTGTCATCGGCGACATCCTTGAGGAGCGCTTCAATGACAACGTCTGAGGGCGCCGTGGAAAACAGCAAATACAAGTTGCTGGGCTTTGAAAACGACAAGCGCCTGGCGGTGATCATGGTGATCGCCACGGGCAAGGTCCTCAAGATCAAGCTGAGTGAAGTGCTCAGCAGTGAAATGATGGACAACTTCAACAAGATGGAAATCAAGAACCTGTACAAGAAGTTCTACTCCCAAGGCGGAACGCTGACCGCCTACGATATAAACGACCGCAATGAAAACTCCTGGATGATCTACATCATCCTGAACTTGCTGCTGTTCACCTTCTATATCTTCACCAGCATTGCCGCGACCAAACCGATTTACCTGGAGTCGTTGGGCATCATCGTCACGCCGGGCACGTTCCTGTACCCGCTGACCTTCTTGATCGTGGACTTGCTCAACGAGAATTTTGGCTTGCGCCTGGCCAGGCGAGCCATTCTGTTTGCGTTTGCCAGCAACGCGATGATCATCATCCTGCTGTATGGCTCCACGTTCCTGCCGGGGCTACCGGGCTGGAAGCTGGATGGGCCTTATACCGACGTGATCCTGCAAGTGTCGTCGGTGCTGGTGGCCTCTTCGGTCTCGTTCCTGGTGTCGGAGAATATAAATTCCTACTTGCTGTGCAAGATCAAGGAGCTGACCAACTCCAGGTATCTATACCTGCGGATATTCCTCAGTTCGTTCTTTGCGGTGATTATCGACAGCTTCCTGTTCTGCTTTATCGCCTTCTACGGGGCGATGCAGACCAGCGACATCCTCAGCATGATCTATGTACAGATCGCGATCAAAGTCGGCTTTGCGTTCTTCAACATCCTGCCGGCCTACGGGGCACGTTCATTGTTCAAGCGCTATCAATAATCCTGTAGGAGCGAGCTTGCTCGCGAAGAACGTCAACGATCACGCAGCGCATCTGGTGGAACGCGGCGCTCTCAGGTTTTTCGCGAGCAAGCTCGCTCCTACAAGGGTTATTTGAGTTGCAACTTGTGCTTGAGGCTCTGCATGACAGGTGTCTTGTTCTGCAGGTAGTCATTCAAGCCCCGAGCGCGCAGGTTGCACGCGTCACACTCGCCACAGCCGGTACCGATGATGCCGTTGTAGCAAGTCAGCGTCTGCTCGCGCACCAGCTCCAGTTGCCCGTGGTAATCGGCCAGGGCCCAGGTCTCGGCCTTGTTCAGCCACATCAACGGCGTGTCCAGGCGCACGTCGTACTCCATGCCCAGCTTGAGAGCCTGGTTGAGTGCTTTGACAAACTCATCCCGGCAATCGGGGTAGCCTGAGAAGTCGGTTTCGCACACGCCGGTGATGACAGTCTCGGCCTTCACTTGGTAGGCGTAGATCGCAGCCAGGGTCAGGAACAGGATGTTGCGCCCCGGCACAAAGGTGCTCGGCAGGCTTTCGCCCGAGCTGTTCACGGTCGGCACCGGAATGTTGTCGCGTGTCAGGCTGCTGATCGCCAGTTCATTGAGCAGGGACACATCCATCACTTTGTGCACGGTGGCGCCCAACTGTTTGGCCAATTTCTGGGCCACTTCGATTTCTGCCACATGGCGCTGGCCGTAATCAAAGGTAATGCAGTGCACTTCGTCATACAGCGGCAGGGCCTGGATCAGACAGGTGGTCGAATCCTGCCCGCCACTGAAGACCATCACGGCTTTTTTACTCATTGCATTGCTTCCTGCATTTGTAGAATGGGGGGTAGGAGCGAGCTCGCTCGCGAAAAACGTCAACGATAACGCAGCGTATCCGGTTTAGCGCAGCGCTCAATAAAAAACCCCGCGCGACTTTCGAAGGCGGGGCTTTTTTACTGCAAGACCACTCAGTGTGCGTAGGTCAGCAACAGCTCTTTCGGTACCTGGAAATCCAGGGACATCATCACGCTGAGCGCGGTGATGGTGAAGATCGAGAACACGAACAGCTTGCGCGCCCAGACGGTGTCGTCCACCGCCTTGTAGCCGGTCCAGGCCATGTACAACCAGTACATGCCCATGGCGGCGGCGACGGCAAGGTAGCTCATGCCGGCGTAGCCACTGAAGGTCAACATCAAGGTCGCCACGAGGAAGGCCAGGATGTAGAGCAGGATGTGTTTCTTGGCCACCTGGATGCCACGCTTGACCGGCAATACCGGAATCGACGCAGCCAGGTAGTCATTGAAGCGGAAAATCGCGATGGCGTAGGAGTGCGGCATCTGCCATAGGCTGAACATCACCAGCAGCACCAGCGCGGCCATGTCGAAGCTATTGGTTACAGCCACATAACCAATCACCGGCGGCATCGCCCCCGACAGGCTGCCCACCAGCGTGCCGTGAACCGACTTGCGCTTGAGGTACAGGCTGTAGAGGCCGACGTAGATGACAAAACCGATCACGGCAAACAGCGCCGCCAACGGGTTGGCCACCTTGTACAACAACACCACGCCCGCAACACCCAGGATGGTCGCGAAGATCAGTGCCAGTTTCAGGGAAATAAGCCCCTGCACCAGCACGCGATTCTTGGTGCGCTCCATCTTGATGTCGATGTCACGGTCGATGCAGTTGTTGAACACGCATCCGGAAGCAACCACCAGGGACGTACCGATCATTGCAGCCAGGAAGATGGCCAGATCGACATGTCCCTTGGAGGCCAGGAAGAAACCGCCCGCCACAGAAAGCACGTTACCGAAAATGATCCCCGGTTTGGTGATTTGGATAAAGTGCTTAAGCGACATCGGGTCTTACCTCACTTCGCCATCATGTAGGTGTGGATGCTGAACATGATCCACAGCGACAGACCAACCAGCAGAACGATCACCAGGCCTGCGAACACAAACGCGATCACGTTCTCGCGCTGCTCTTTGGAGCGGTCCAGGTGCAGGAAGTACACCAGGTGAACCAGAACCTGAATCACCGCGAACGCCAGGACGATCATCAAGGTGATCGACTTCGGCAAGGTTGGGTACATCACCAGGCCGAACGGGATCAGGGTCAGGATGACCGACAGGATGAAGCCGATGGCGTAAGACTTTACGCTGCCGTGGCTCGAATCGTGGCTGTCATGGGAGTGTGCATTAGCCATTACAGAGTCCCCATCAAGTAAACGACGGTGAATACGCAGATCCAGACCACGTCCAGGAAGTGCCAGAACAGGCTCAGGCAGCTCAGGCGGGTCTTGTTGGTGTTGGTCAGGCCGTGCTTATTGACCTGATACATCATCACCGCCATCCACAGCAGGCCAGCGGATACGTGCAGACCGTGGGTGCCGACCAGCGTGAAGAACGCCGACAGGAAACCGGAACGGTGCGGGCCGTAGCCTTCGGAGATCAGCAGGTGGAACTCGTTGATCTCCATGCCGATGAAGCCCAGGCCGAACAGGAAGGTCAGGCCCAGCCAGCTCAGTACGCCCTTCTTGTTGCCCTTGTAGAAGGCCAACATGGCGAAGCCGTAGGTGATCGAACTGAACAACAGCAAGGCGGTTTCGCCGAGCACGTAAGGCAGTTCGAAGATGTCGTGGCCCGACGGGCCACCCGCTACGTTGTTTACCAGTACCGCGTACACCGCGAAGATCGACGCAAACAAGATGCAGTCGGTCATCAGGTAGAGCCAGAAACCGTAGACGGTTATCGGCCCCGAGTCGTGGTGGTGGTCATCGTGCCCATGGTCATCGACATGGGCGTGTCCAGCATTGGTCACTAAGTTCGACATGGTTTAAGCCTGTTCCAACGAGGTTTCTACACGGTTGGCCGGGATCTTCTTCTCGGCTACCAGGCGAGCGTGTTGCTCGGCTTCGATGCGTTCGATCGTTTCGACCGGCACCATGTAGCCTTGATCATCACGGGCAGCGTGAATGATGAAGTAACCGATAGTGCCCACCAGGCTCGCGATTGCCAGCCACCAGATGTGCCAGATCATCGCGAAACCGAACACGGTCAACAGCGCACCCATCACCACGCCAGTGGCGGTGTTGTTTGGCATGTGGATCGGCTCGTAGTGCTTGGGCTTCTGGTACGCAGTACCGTCTTCCTTGGCTTCGGTGAACGCATCAATGGTGTTCGCAGTAGGGATCACGGCGAAGTTGTAGAACGGTGGTGGCGACGAGGTCGACCATTCCAGGGTGTGGCCGTTCCATGGGTCGCCGGATTCGCACATGTTCTGCTTGCGATCACGCACGCTGACGTACAGCTGGATCAGCTGGCAGGCGATACCCACAGCGATCATCACCGCACCGAACATGGCAACGTACAGGTACGGTACCCACTCAGGGTTGGTGGTGGCGTTCAGACGACGGGTCATGCCCATGAAGCCCAGTGCATAGAGCGGCATGAACGCGACGAAGAAGCCCGAGATCCAGAACCAGAACGCAGCCTTGCCCCAGCCTTCGTGCAGCTTGAAGCCGAACGCTTTCGGGAAGTAGAAGCTGAAACCAGCGATGTAGCCGAATACCGCACCACCGATGATCACGTTGTGGAAGTGGGCGATCACGAACAGGCTGTTGTGCAGCACGAAGTCAGCACCCGGGATGGCCAACAGTACGCCGGTCATGCCGCCGATGGCGAAGGTCACCATGAAGCCCAGGGTCCACAGGACCTGGCTGGTCATGCGCAGACGACCGTGGTAGATGGTGAACAGCCAGTTGAATAGCTTCACACCCGTCGGGATGGAAATCAGCATCGTCGCCAGGCCGAAGAAGGCGTTGACGCTGGCCCCCGAACCCATGGTGAAGAAGTGGTGCAGCCACACCATGAAGCCCAGTACGGAGATCGCGCCAGAGGCGTAGACCATCGAGTGGTGACCGAACAGGCGCTTGCCGGTAAAGGTCGAGATCACTTCGGAGAAAATACCGAACGCTGGCAGGATCAGGATGTACACCTCAGGGTGACCCCATGCCCAGAACAGGTTCACGTACATCATTGGATTGCCACCAAGTTCATTGGTGAAAATGTGGAAATCCAGGTAACGGTCAAGCGATAGCAGCGCCATGGTAGCGGCCAGGATCGGGAACGAAGCCACGATCAGCACGTTTGCCCAGGTGCAGGTCCAGGTGAAGATCGGCATGTCCATCAGTTTCATGCCAGGGGCGCGCATTTTCAGGACGGTGGCCAGGAAGTTGACCCCCGTCAATGTCGTTCCGAGCCCTGATAACTGTAGCGCCCAGATGTAGTAGTCCACACCCACGCCCGGACTGTATTGCAGCCCCGACAATGGCGGATACGCAACCCAACCGGTCTTGGCGAATTCGCCGACGCCCAGGGAAACGTTGATCAGCACCACGCCGGACACCAGCAGCCAGAAGCTCAGGGAGTTCAGGAACGGGTAGGCAACGTCACGCGCACCAATCTGCAGCGGCAAGGCAAGGTTCATCAAGCCGGTGAAGAAAGGCATCGCCATGAAGATGATCATGATCACACCGTGGGCGGTGAAGATCTGGTCATAGTGTTCAGGTGGCAGGTAGCCAGGCGAACCCTCGGTGGCCATGGCCAACTGGGTACGCATCATGATGGCGTCGGCAAAACCACGCAGCAGCATGACCATGGCAACGATGACGTACATGACGCCGATTTTCTTGTGGTCGACCGAGGTCAACCACTCGGTCCACAGGTAGGACCACTTCTTGAAATAGGTGATACCCGCAACCAGCGCCAAACCACCCAGCGCGATCATGGCGATAGTCACCATTACGATCGGCTCGTGGAATGGGACCGCGTCCCAACTTAATTTACCAAACATCGTTTACTCCTCTGCCCCAGCAGTTGAATGCGCGCCTGTATCAGAACCTTCAACCGCGGCCACTTCTTTCTTCTCGTGCTTGACCGGCTTGCCTGGCTTCATACCTTCGTACTTGTCGACGATTTTCTGAAACAGGTCCGGCTCATACGCGGAGTACAAGGCGACAGGGTTGTTCTGGCTCGGTTTGGTCAGAGCGTCGTATTCAGCTTGATCAAGCTGTTTAGGTGCGGCCTTGACTGCAGCTACCCAGGCGTCGAAATCTTCCTGGCTTGTCGAGATCGCTTTGAATTTCATGCCGGTGAAGCCAGCGCCGCTGTAGTTGGCGGAGATGCCTTCCATTTCAGCTTTCTGGTTGGCGATCAGGTGCAGGCGGGTCTGCATGCCTGCCATCGCGTAGATCTGGCCACCCAGTGCAGGGATGAAGAACGAGTTCATCACGGCGTCGGAGGTGATCCGGAAATTAAGCGGGGTGTGCTCCGGGAAGCGGATCTCGTTGACAGTGGCGATACCCAGGTCCGGGTAGATGAACAGCCACTTCCAATCCAGCGCGACCACCTGGATGTTCACAGGTTTGACGTCGGACTCCAGCGGACGATACGGGTCCAGCGCGTGGGTCGACTTATAGGTGACGTAACCCAGGGCGATGATGATGAGGATCGGAACCAACCACACCGCGATCTCGATCTTGGTGGAGTGCGACCACTTCGGCGCATAGGTGGCGCTGGTGTTGGACGCGCGGTATTTCCAGGCGAAGGCGAAGGTCATCACGATCACAGGCACCACAACCAGCAGCATCAGCAGGGTAGCGGTGATGATCAGGTTTCGTTCATCCAGACCGACCTGTCCTTTTGGGTCGAGCAAGGTCCACTTGCAGCCTCCCAGCATTAACATCATGCCAAGCAGCGGCAAAAAGCCTAGTAATCGGGGGTACCTGTTTTTACTCATCTCACGACCTCTAAAGCAGCTTGCGCAATGCAGTTGGGTTTTGATCGCCAACACTTCACCCTGCCAAGGGTTGGCATTTCTCTTCGATTGAATAAGAGCCTGCCCGACACGTCATGACTGTACGTTTCACGGACCTGCAGTGAGTTCTTATTCGATTTCGTGGCTAAAGGCCTTGTTACAGACCAATTCCATTTGGTGCGGATAGTTGAAAGGCTGCCGGAACCTGGGGTCGCATTGAGCCTTCCATCTGCTCCTCGACCGCTCCAATGCTCAAATATTGAACAGCACCGGACATTCAGTGCGGGCGATTGTAGTTAGCTAGCGATGTATAAACCATGTCTTATAGAGAAATAATTTTTATCGATTCCAGCAACAATCCTTCACCAAAGTTGCAAAGATTCGCGATCTTATCGCGTTCGATTCTCAACAAAAACCACAAAAATTGCCGTGTTATTGGGCACAGTGCCACTTCCCTTACGGCCTGTAAGGGCATGCCAAGGGTATCCAAGTGCCCATAAAACAAGGCATTCATAGATGCTTCAGGGATTGGGGCCGCACACGAATCGGGCCGCCGTGGGAACCACGAACTGACAGCACAATTTGTACGTGGGGTGCAAATCCAAGGGCCGATTTGGCGGGTCAGAAACGTCCTGCGACAACGTTCATGTGACAACATGTCGCACGCTGCGCGCACCTTCCGTTGCCCCTCGTCACGGTGCTTTCACAAATCCCTACAAACAAAAACGCTCCGCCTTCATTCAGAAGCAACGGAGCGTTCGGCAGGCGCGGCGGTTCAGGCTTTGGGATGACGGTTGCGATAGATGCACAGGGGCACCAGGATCGCCGTCAGCACGAATGCAACCAGCGCCCATTGGGCCAGGGACAGGCCGAGGACCGGTGGGTAGGGGGTGCTGCAAAAGCCGTCGACCTGAAAGCCCAGGGGAAACACCTTGGCCAGGGGCAGGTCGTCAACGATCGGCTGCAACACATCGATGCCGCAACTGACCTGGGGAAAGAACTGGGTGTACACATGGTGGCCGGCCGCAGCCACGCCACCCAAGGCGCTGAGCACCACCAACCCTTCGAAGAACGTCAGCGCGCCCTTGGTGCGCATGGCCGCGCCGATGAACGCGAAGAGCGCAATCAGCAGCAAGGCGTAGCGTTGCAGAATGCACAGCGGGCACGGTGCTTCGCCCAGTACCACTTGCATGTACAGCGCCCCGCCAATCAGCGCCAGGCAGATGATGCCCAGCAACACCAGAAAGCGCCGCTCCCTGCCTAAACGCATGTCGTCAATCATCCCCGTCTTTCCCTTTCTCTGATTATGGTTGTGCCTGATGGCAACAAGTTTACACACAGGCAGTGGTTAAAACAGAGGGGGGTTAACAGCGGATTAATCGTGGCAAATGTAGTGATTGTGCGGACGCCATCGCGGGCAAGCCCGGCTCCCACATTGGAATGCGATCCTCTGTGGGAGCCGGGCTTGCCCGCGATAATGCCGATAGGGTCAATTGGCCAAATTCTATTCCAGCGCCGCCGCCGGGCCAAAGAACTCATAGCGCGCCTGCTTCTCCGGCACACCCAGCGCCTTGAGATGCCGCTTGATCGCCGCCATGAAGCCCTTGGGGCCCAAGAAGTAAGCATCAATATCACGCTGCTCAGGCAACCAGGCCGCCAGTTGCTCCTGGTTGAGCATCCCGACCTTGTCTGCCGCCGGGCTGATGCCGTCATCCTCGGCGTAGCAGTAGAAACGCTTGAGCTGCGGATGCTTGGCCGCCAGGGTGTCCACCCAGTCACGGAACGCATGCACCCCGCCGTTACGGGCACAATGGATGAAATGCACCGGGCGCTCGGTTGCCAGGGCGGCTTCGAGCATTGGCAGCGTGGGCGTAATGCCTACCCCGCCGCTGATCAGCACCAGCGGTTTATCACTGGCGGCCAGGGTGAACTCGCCCGACGGCGGGAACAGGTCAATGGTCGCGCCGACATGCATCTGGTCGTGCAGGTAATTGGAGACCCGCCCGCCCGCTTCGCGCTTGACGCTGATGCGGTACAGCCCGGTGTCGGTGAGGGCCGACAGGGAATAGTTGCGACGCACTTCCTCGCCATCGAGCACCAGTTTCAGGCCGATGTACTGGCCGGGCGCTGCGGCCAGGATCGGGCCGTTGTCCACCGGCGCGAAGTAGAAGGAGATGATCTCGTCGCTCTCCTCCACGCGCTTGACCAACAGGAACGCCCGCGCCCCCCGCCAGCCGCCGGGCGCCTGGGCTTTTTCGTCGTAGATGGCCGCTTCGGCGCCGATCAGAATGTCCGCCAACTGGCCGTAGGCCGCGCCCCAGGCGCTCATGACCTCGGGGGTGGCAATCTCGCTGCCCAGCACTTCGGAAATAGCCCGCAGCAGGCAGGCGCCAACAATGGGGTAATGCTCCGGCAGAATCTGCAACGCCACGTGTTTGTTGATGATCTTGGCCACCAGGTCGCCCAGTTGGTCCAACTGGTCGATATGCCGCGCGTACATCAGCACGCCATTGGCCAGGGCGCGAGGCTGGTCACCACTGGCCTGGTGGGCCTGGTTGAACAGCGGGCGGACTTCCGGGTACTCGGACAGCATCATGCGATAGAAATGGGTGATCAGCGCTTCGCCGCCGCTTTCCAGCAGGGGCACAGTGGATTTGATGATGGCACGGTCTTGGGCACTAAGCATGGGAGACTCCTGGGTCTTCTTACTGATTGCTTTTAGGCAGTCAGTAATCGTGCCAACTTAAAAATCATTTATTTTCAATAACTTAAATATTGTGTAGTCAGTATGACTTCCTACACTTTATAGTCATAAGGACTACAGGGAGTCATTATGACTGCACAACCACTGCTCACCACCTTACTGCCGCTGGTCGCTGACCTGTCCCGGGACTTGCCCGAAGGCGAGCGCTACCGGCGCCTGCTGCAAGCCATGCGTGCACTGCTGCCCTGCGACGCCGCCGCGTTGTTACGCCTGGACGGCGAGTGGTTGGTGCCGCTGGCCGTGGACGGCTTGAGCGCCGATACCTTGGGGCGACGCTTCAAGGTCAGCGAACATCCGCGCTTCGAGATCCTGCTGAGCAGCCCCGGCCCTACCCGCTTCGACAGTGACAGCCAATTGCCCGACCCCTATGACGGCTTGGTCGCCGGTTTGCACGGCCAGTTGGAAGTCCACGACTGCATGGGCTGCCCGCTGTTTATCGACGACCAGCCCTGGGGGCTGCTGACCCTGGACGCCCTCGATACCGAGCGCTTTGAACGGGTCGAGCTGGACGCCCTGCAAGCCTTCGCCAGCCTCGCCGCGGCCACCGTCAACGTGGCTGAACGCATCGAGCGCCTGGCGCTGCGGGCCGAAGACGAGCACCAGCGCGCCGAGATCTATCGCCAGGCCAGTGGCCAGCAGCCCAAGGAAATGATCGGCCAGAGCAAAGCGCACAAGCGCCTGGTCGAGGAAATCAACCTGGTCGGCGGCAGTGACTTGACCGTGCTGATTACCGGCGAAACCGGGGTCGGCAAGGAATTGGTGGCCCAGGCGATCCACGCCGCCTCCTCCCGCGCCGACAAAACGCTGATCAGCCTCAACTGCGCCGCCCTGCCCGAGACCTTGGTAGAGAGCGAACTGTTCGGGCATGTGCGCGGCGCCTTTACCGGCGCGTTGAACGAGCGCCGGGGCAAGTTCGAACTGGCCAATGGCGGTACCTTGTTCCTGGATGAAGTGGGTGAGTTGTCGTTGACCGTGCAGGCCAAGTTGCTGCGCGTGCTGCAAAGCGGCCAGTTGCAGCGCCTGGGGTCGGACAAGGAGCACCAGGTGGATGTGCGCCTGGTTGCTGCCACCAACCGCGACCTTGCCGAAGAGGTGCGCAATGGCCGCTACCGTGCCGACTTCTACCACCGTTTGAGCGTCTACCCACTGCAAGTGCCAGCGCTGCGCGAGCGCGGGCGTGATGTGCTGCTATTGGCGGGGTTCTTCCTCGAACAGAACCGCTCACGCATGGGCCTGGGCAGCCTGCGCCTGACCGGAGATGCCCAGGCGGCCCTAACGGCCTACAACTGGCCCGGCAATGTGCGCGAGCTGGAGCACTTGATCGGACGCAGCGCGTTGAAAGCCCTGGGCAACTGCCGCGAGCGCCCCAAGATTCTCAGCCTGAGCGCCCTGGACCTGGACTTGCCCGACGTGACTGCGGCTGCGGCCGAAGAGGCACCGGCCCCTGCCCTCCCGGTGGTCAGCGGCGACCTGCGCCAGGCCACCGAGCATTACCAGCGCCAACTCATCAGCGCCTGCCTGGAACGCCATCAGCACAATTGGGCCAGCGCCGCCCGCGAACTGGGCCTGGACCGCGCCAACCTGGGGCGCATGGCCAAGCGGCTAGGCCTCAAGTGATCGGTGATCGTTCCCACGCTCCGCGTGGGAATGCCTCACCCGACGCTCCGCATCATGGCCTCGAGAGCGGACGCGGAGCGTCCCGAGCGGTATTCCCACGCAGAGCGTGGGAACAATCGCGCGCACGGGCCTTACGAAACACCAGCACATTCCCCAGCATCACCAGCACCAGCCCCATCAACGCCGGCGCCGTCCACTGGTAACCCTCGGCCACGGCCGACACATTCAGCGCCACCACCGGAAACAGCACCGTGCAATACGCCGCTTTCTCCGGCCCCATGCGGCCCACCAGGGTGAGGTAAGCGGTAAAACCAATCACCGAGCCTGGGATCACCAGGTACCACAGCGCGCCGATATACCGCGCGCTCCAGTCCATCTCGAAGGGAATACCACGCACTGCGCAATAGGTCGCCAGCATCGCTGCCCCATAGGCCATGCCCCAGGCATTGGTGGTCAGCGGCTTGAGCCCGGCCTTCTGCTGCAGGCTCGATAGCAGGTTGCCCGCCGAGAAGCACAGGGTGCCCAGCAGGGCCAAGCCCAGGCCCAACAAGGTTTGCGGGCTGGCGGTATGCCCAACCAGCTCCGGCCAGAACAAAAAGCCCAGCCCCAGCAACCCAAGCGCCCCGCCCATCAGCACGTTACGCGCCACCCGCTGGCCGAAAAACACCCGGGCATTGAGCGCGTTCCACAAGGTCGCCGTGGAGAACACCACCGCCACCAGGCCACTGGGGATCCATTGGCTGGCGGTGAGAAAGCACATGAAGTTGACGCAGAACAGGCACAGCCCCTGCGCCAGGCAGATCATGTGCCCGCGCCGGTTCATCACCTGCAACTTGCGGCTGAGCAGCAACAGCACGAACAGCACCAGAGCGGCCAGGCCGAAGCGATAGACAATCGACACAGGAATCGCGACCACGCCCAACTGCCATTTGAGGGCGATCCAAGTGGTGCCCCAGATGAGCACCGTGAGTAGATACAGGAAAAGATTCATAGCCGGCTCCGTCGATTGAGCCACAGTGTGGCCTTCAACCCCGTGCAGGCTCTTGCACATTCTTGCGCTTTTGTCGGGCGATGGGCTCACAGCGCCAGCCGTGGAGCGTAGGATGCGGGGTGTCGGAGACCACACCATGCCAGAGCTGCAATCGCTGCACGTCTTCCAAGCCCTCAACCGCTCGCCCCACGCACGCCTGCAAGCCTGCGCCGAGCTCGGTGACGGGTTGGCTGCGGCCGTGTGGAGCAACCACCATGACGCCCAGGATTACCAAGCCCCCAGCCATCACACCTTGTCCTGCTACATCGGGGGTGGCACGGGCACCTTTCGGCGTGATCAGCCGGGCCTCAAGGGCGGCCCCGACAAACTGTGCATCCTGCCGGCCGAGCATCAGTCGGCCTGGGTGATCAATGGCGATATTCGCCTGGCCCACCTGTATTTCAGCCCGGAACAATTTGCCCTCGGCTGCGTCACCCTGCTGGACCGGGAGCCACGGGAGTTGCACTTGCGCGAGGGCACCTTCCTTGAAGACCCATTCCAGGCCCAGCGTTTTCGCCAGTTGGTCAGCCTCAACTGGCACGAGCCCGGCGAGCGCCTGCTGACCAGCAGCCTGGCCCACGAACTGCTCAGCCATACCTTGCTCAACCAGGTCGGCGCCCGCGAAGGCTTGCGCTTGAAAGGCGGGTTGGCCGCGCACCAACGGCGGCGGTTGGTGGAGTACATCGATCAACATATGGAAGACGCCATCAGCCTCGGCCAGTTGGCCGCCATGTGCGCGCTGTCCGAATACCATTTCGCCCGAATGTTCCGCCAAAGCTTCGGCGTGCCGCCCCATCAATACCTGCTGGCACGGCGTCTGGCGCGAGCGAAAAACCTGCTGCGCAGCAGCGTTTTGCCGATCAGTGAGCTGGCCTTGCTGTGCGGTTTTTCCAGCGCCAGTCATTTCAACCAGCGCTTTCGCCACGCCATGGGCGCCACGCCGGGCCAATACCGCCAGGCATTCTGCGCCTAGACCATCAAGCCCAACGTCTTCGCCTTGGCCACCGCCTGGGTGCGTCGCTCTACCCCGAGTTTGCTGTGGATACGCCGCGCATGCGTCTTGACGGTATGCAGGGAGATATACAGGCGATCAGCGATTTCCAGGTTGGAGTTGCCCAGGGCGATCAGTTGCAGCACCTCCAACTCACGCTGGCTCAGCGGGTTCTGCGCCGCCCCGGCAGGCGCGGCCTGGGGCTCCAGGCCCAGCTCACTCAAAAGTCCCGGGGCGCGTAAACGCAACTCGCGGACCGCCTGCTGCACCTGGCAACGCTCTGCCAGCGCCAAGCCAGCTTGCAGCGACCGACGCGCCAACGCCGGGTCGCCAAGCTGCCAGGTCACTTCACCCAGCACCAGGTGCAATTCGGTTTCCAGGCAAAGCATGCCGCGTTGCCGTGAGGTGTCGAGCAAGGCATTGAGCCGTGCGATAGGTTGCTCGGCACAGCCCAGCTTGACCTCGGCCAGTACCAGCAAATATTCCAGGCGCGGGATCAGCTCCAAGGTGGCCGGCGGTGCCTGCTTGGCGCAAGGCCCGCGAAAGTGGCGCAACACCCGGCGCACGGCTTGCACCGTCAATTCGGCGCGGCCTTGCTGCAACCAGAAGTGCCCACTGACCAACAGCAGTACCGCACGGTACACCGTGTCGGGCACATGGCGCTGCTGCATCAGGCGTTCGGCGTCGCGTAATTGAATGAAGGCCTGCGCGTAGTCGCCACGATTGGCCGCCAATAGCGACAGGCCCAGAAAGCCGTACAGAACGCGCTTGTCCTGGCTCTGCAGGCACATGCTCAAGCCGGCCTCGAAACATTCGGCGGCCAGGCCGTCCTGGCCCTGACGCAAGGCCAGATGCCCGCGGCGCAGAACAATACGCCCCACCAACGGCCCGGCGTTGAGCCGTTGCCCGGCCAACATCGCTTGCACCGTTTCCAACAGGCTTTGCGCCCGGTACGGCGCGCCACGCTGCTCCAGCAATTGGGCGTGGTCCAACTCCAGCAGGGCCTCCAATACCAGCGAACCGTGGACCCGGGCCAGGCACAGCGCTTCACGGTTCAAGCGTTGGGCGGCCTCCAACTCACCGCGCAGCAAGGCTTGCTGGGTCAGGCCCGAGAGGCACATCAGGCGCGATGTCCAGGCGCTGTCGGGCAACGCTTGCAGGGCTTCGAGAAAGTGCTCGCGGGAGCGTTCGGCGTCGCCGCTCAAATGCAGCAACCAGCCCCACTGCGCCTGCCAGCGCGCCAGCAGATAGCGCTGCGCGGCGGGCGTCGGTTGCGGGGCGAACCGGGCCAGTTGGTCGATGCACAAGGCCGCCTGTTCGAAGCGCCCGGCAAACAACAACGCGGCCGTGAGCAGCCCCACCAGTTGCGCCGACCCCAACATCAATTCATCGCCCTGCTGTTCATGCAGGCGCAACAGCAACACGGCGTTCTGCTGGCGAAACAAATCCTCGAAACTGAAGTGCTGCAACAGGCTCACCGCCACTTCATATTCCTGCGCCAGCAACGCCTGCTCGAACGCGGCCTGGCAGTCACCCTCGGCGCTGAACCATTGGCACGCGCGTCGGTGCCAGGAGCGTTTGGCCGGCCAGGGTTCGTCGCGCAGCAGTCGCGCCAACGGTGGGAAAATGTGGAGCCAGTCGCTAGTGTCTTCCCAGGGCTGGATAAACGCACCCAGTGCCTGCAATTCGCGCAAATGCTCAGCGCCGTCACCACCACCGAACAAGTACTCACACAGGTTCAGGTTGAAGCGCGGCAGATGGGCCAACACGCGCCAGGCCTCAGCCAATGGTGCCGACAAGGTGTTGAACAGCTCATGCTGCAGGTAATCGAGCAGGGTCTTGTCGGGGTGGCCGTCGCCCAACAAGGCGATACGCACACCGGCGCACCAACCGGCGCTGAACTGCATCACGCTGTCGACGCTATGCCCCGGGGCGAGCAGTTGCTCGACTTCCTCAGCGCTGAAAAACAACTCGCTGCACTCCAGCAACTCATCGTCGAGCAACAGGCGTGGCCAATTGCACAACGGGCGCCGTCGCGCGCCCAGCCACCAGGTCAACTGCGGGCTGCCAGCGGCGAGCAAACGGTCCAGCAGCGCATCCAGCTCAGGCGCAGGCGAGCGACAGAAATCATCCAGAAACAACCACGTGGTGTGTGGCCAACGGCCCAAGTCGAGCAATAACGTGGCTTCATCCACAAACGGCAAGCCAAGCTGCTGCGCCAGCCGTGCGCAGAATTCCAAGGGGCTGAGCGCGGCACCGTTGAGTGGCATCCACACCACCTGACAGCCCTTCGGCGCCTGCAGCGCACACTCGGCGAGCAACGCGCT
Organism: Pseudomonas sp. PA-7-1E; assembly: GCF_021605325.1. Classification (NCBI taxonomy): domain Bacteria; kingdom Pseudomonadati; phylum Pseudomonadota; class Gammaproteobacteria; order Pseudomonadales; family Pseudomonadaceae; genus Pseudomonas; species Pseudomonas sp. PA-7-1E. The sequence continues at coordinate 73,715 of NZ_WKFA01000001.1, read as the reverse complement.
CTTGCCACTGCCTCCCGGTGCGCACAGCAACCTTACCCGCGCCTGCGCCGTCAGCAGAGGCACAGTCAGCCGCGCACGCAACGCATGGTGGGCGGACAGCCGTGGCATAAATCCAGGACGGTCCAGGCAGCGGGTCATGGCGGTCATTGCTGCATCCTGCTGTTTTTATTGTTGCGTCACCCTAGACCTGTGGTTGGCGGTTGTTGAAGAAGTATTCAGCGGGTTGATTGAAGACCATAAAAACCAAGGTATACGCCCTTCAGTGTGGGAGCTGGCTTGCCTGCGATGGCGGTGCAACAGCAATCGATGAGCGGCCTGGCCCACCGCTATCGCAGGCAAGCCAGCTCCCACATTTTCAACCTCATTTCAGTGTGGAATCAGCGAACGCCCTCCGATCTCAGTGCAGCCGGGGTGTAGTCCGCCGCCTTGGCCGCGAAGCCGAACACGAAGCTGCTCTTCTCCTCGTTCTTCATGCCCAGCGCGATGTAGCGCCCTGCAATCAGGTCGTACAGGGTTTCCACGGTGTAGGCCGGCACCTGGTGGTCGTAATAGAACTGCGCATGGCCTTCGGCAACGCGCCACAGTTGGCCGCGGCCGTCGTAGTGGTCCACCAGGGCGACTTGCCAGCTGTCTTCGTCGATGAACATATGGCGTTTGGCATAGATGTGCCGCTCGCTGGGCTTGACGGTGCCGACCACTTCCCACACGCGGTGCAACTCGTAACGGGTCAGGTCCTGGTTGATATGGCCGGCCTTGATGATGTCGTCGTACTTGAGGCTCGGCGAATCGAGCTTGTAGCTGTTGTAAGGGATGTACATCTCCTTCTTGCCCACCAGTTTCCAGTCATAACGGTCGGGTGCGCCGGAGAACATGTCGAAGTTGTCGGTAGTGCGCAGGCCGTCGGAGGCGGTACCCGGGCCGTCGTAAGACACCTGCGGTGCACGCCGCACACGGCGCTGGCCGGCGTTGTAGATCCAGGCCAGGCGCGGTTCCTTCACCTGGTCGAGGGTTTCATGCACCAGCAGCACGTTGCCCGCCAGCCGCGCCGGCGCGGTGACCGACTGCTTGAAATAGCTGAGCACGTTGGCGGCCTTGGCCGGGTCGATATCCGGGATGGCTTGCGGCACCGCTACTTCTTCTTCGAAACGGATCGGCGTGTAGCTGCCATTGGTCTGGGGCGTGGCCTGGGTGATGATGCGCCGCAGGTTGCCGCCGTGGTAACGGGTGATGTGATTCCACAGCACCTCGACGCCATTCTTGGGGATAGGGAACGCGTAGTAACGGTTGCCGGTGAAATTCTCCAGGCCGTTGCCATCGTTGATCGCCTTCACATTCAGGGCGCTTCGCTTGATCGACTCGTAAATGTCCGCCGGCAAGTTGACCGTGCGGTGGCTGGGGTACACCGGGATCTTGTAGGTCTCGGGGTAGCGCTTGAACATCGCCACCTGGCCGTCGGAGAGTTTGTCCTTGTACTTGTCCACCGTGGCGGCGGTGATCACGAACAGCGGTTTTTCGTTAGCGAAGGGGTCGGAGAGGAAGCCCTTGCTGTCCACCGTGCCGGCGTTTTTGGGGATGCCACCGGTCCAGGCGGGGATCGAGCCATCGGCATTGCCGGCTTTTTCGGCGCCGACCGGGGTCAGGGAAGTGCCGAGCTTGGCTGCTTCTTCGGGCGATACCGCCGCCATTACGTTGGCGGCCAATACGCTCAGGGCCAACACTGCAATCATCTTACGCATAGGGTCTTGTCCTTCTTTTAAGCCAGATCAGAAGTTCACGCCGAAGCTGAGGGCGAGGAAGTCGCGGTCGGTCAGGGTGTTGTAGTCACCGCCAAAAAAGTCGGTGTAGCTCAGGCTTGCGGTGTAGGTGCTGCGATAGTCCGCATCCACGCCGACGCTGATGGCCTTGGCGCCTTTGTTGAACAGGCCGTTGGGGCCGTAGCCCGCGACGTCATGGGACCAGGACAGGTTGGGCTTGAGGTTCACACCGGCAATGGCGTTGTTGTAGTCAAGGATCGCCCGCGCCCGGTAGCCCCAGGAGGTGGAGGTGACAAAACCGTCGGTGTCACCTTGAAAACCGTAGGCGCCGTACACCGAGTCTCGGCCGTAACGCAGTTTGGTTTTGTCTTCCAGGCCGGCGACGTGCACCACCGCGGCTTCGCCCACCAGGGTCAGGCGCTCGGCGCCCAGTACCTGGTCGAAGAACTGGGTCATGGTGCTCTGAATCTGGGTGATTTCCTTGCGGCGATAGCCTTTGTTGTCATCGCCGAAATTGCTGCGGATGGGTGAGGCGAGTTGGCCCGCAATGGGGTTGACCAGGGCCAGGGTCAGGTCGGTGGTGTTGAGCTGCACCGGCGCATTGGGCCGATAGCTGATTTCGCCGGTCCACGCCGTGCCCGTGGGCAAGGTGGTGGAGAAACTGGCGCCGAACAGGCGGATGTCTTCCGGGTAATCCAGGTAGTACTGGCCGCGGCCGAGCATGGTGCTTTGCGCCAAACCGCCCCCGGAACCGGGCGCCAGGGCGTTGGCGGTGTTGATGATGCGCCCGATGGTGGCCAGGTTGGTATTGGCGGTCAGGGTGCCGACGGTCGGTGTGCGACTGTGGTAGTTCATGAAGTACAGGCCGTATTCAGTGTCATCACCCAGCCAACGCAGGGCCGCGCCGAACTGGCCGGAGTCACGCGCATCGCGGTCACCGGCACGCCGCACGATCACGCCTTCATTGGTCACGCCAAACCCTTGGCCAAAGGCAGCCGCCACCGGTTGTAGCGGTCGGATCGCCGGGCTGCCCACGGTGTAGTTATTGGTGCAGCCATCCGCCGCCACGTCCCCGCCGAAGAAGGTGCCGCAGTTGTCGAGCACCGTCTGGTCCCATTCCAGTTGATAGAAACCTTCCACGGTCAGTTGATTGGTCAGGCTCTGGGAGGCAAACAGCATGTTCACCGGGATCAAGCCTTCCTTGATCTCGGCACCGGGCCTGCGGAACGCCGACACGTCGATCGGGTTGATGCTGTTGATGGAGTTACCGATGAAGGTACTTTCGCCCCAACTGACCACCTGCTTGCCGGCGCGCACGGTGCCGGGCAGGTCGCCCAGGGAGTAGTTGTGGTAGACGAAGGCATCGAGGATCTGCGCACCGCTGGACTTGGCGCCTTCCTTGCGGTTGTGGTCGCTGATGGGCTTGAACTCGCGGTCTTCGTCCTTGAGCTCGAAGTCGTACCAATACTTGCCACGCACGAATACCCCGGTGTCGCCGTACTTCAACTCAAGGTCGTGCAGCCCCTTGAAGATCTTGGAGAAGGTCTCGCCCTTCTTGAAGTTGAGGCGCCCGTCATCTCCGGTGGACGCCTGGCCCGTCCCGCCATTGACCGTGCCGACCAGGCTTTTGTCGGCATCGCGCATGCCCCAGCTGGCGCCGACCGACAGCGAGGAGTCGAACTGCCCTTCGATCTCGCCGATGTTGAACGAAACAGCCTGCGCCTGGGCACAGCAGCCCAGCGCAACCGCAGTGGCCAGCGCCTGTGGCGTGAAGATGGCGCGCATTATTGTTTTTGTCATGCGTCTTCCCCGGTGAGTGACAGAAGGCTCCACCCTACTGCCGCCCTTGAGGGGCGATAAGCGCACCAAGGAGGTATTCGTGTTGTCGCTCGAAAGGATGACGGGGTTCTCTGGCCGGCGCTGGACCGGGCCATGCATGCGATGGATGAAGGCTTATCAGAGGCATCGATGGTGCCGGGCAATTATTGTCGATTTGGTAACAGTCCTTGTCCCGAACTGCTATTACTCATTCTGTTACAACCGATTATTCTTGCCTGGCTTTCAGGGCAAACGGCCCGCTCCCGCATTGGGGAGAAAAGCTGATTTATAACGGATTGATCCTGTAATCAGTCTGTTCCCGGTGTTCACTGACGTTGATTTGTCGCTCCTTGATCCAACGTCTTACTTCGGCCGCTGCCTATGCAGCGGCCTTTTTTATGCCTGCAATAAAACGGGGCGTCATCGACGCCCCGTGGGATTCATTGATTTACCGGCAATGATCAGAGGCTGAACTTCTGCAAGTTGGCCATCATTTCCTTCAGCGCCTCAATATTGTCCTTGGGGTGCGCAGCCCCTTCGAAATCGCAGATCTGCTGCCAGTGCGCGGCCACATCCTCCGGCGAAAAACCGGCCTCGGGATCAAAACCCACACCCAGGCTGCGCTCCCAACGGGTCTTGCCGATCCAGCCGCCACCCACTTCAAACAAGCCTGCGGTTTCCTCACAGGCGTCACTGCCCAGGTACACCACCAGTGGGCTGACCAGTTCCGGCTTGAGGCGCTCGAACACCTGCGGCGGGATCAGCCCTTCGGTCATGCGTGTGCCACCGGTGGGGGCAATCGCGTTGACCAGGATGTTGTTCTTGCGCCCTTCCAGCGCCAGGGTACGCGTCAAGCCATACAGGCCCAACTTGGCCATGCCGTAGTTGGACTGGCCGAAGTTGCCGTAGATACCGGACGTCGACGCCGTGAAGATCACCCGGCCATAACCCTGCTCGCGCAAATGCGGCCAGGCGGCGCGGGTGACTTTGTAGGCGCCTTCGACGTGCACCCGGTAAACCAGGTCCCAGTCGCTGTCATCCATTTTATGGAAGGTCTTGTCGCGCAGGATGCCGGCGTTGTTGACCACCACGTCGACCCGGCCGAAGACATCCAGTGCGTTCTGTACGATCTTGTCGCCGTCGGTGACGGAGTCATGGTTGGCTTCCGCAATGCCGCCCGCCGCGCGGATCTGCGCCACCACCCGGTCGGCCGCCGAGGCGTTGGCGCCCTCGCCTTGGGTTGACCCCCCCAGGTCGTTGACCAGCACTTTGGCCCCGTGCCTGGCGAACAGCAGCGCATGGGCCTGGCCCAAGCCACCACCGGCGCCGGTGACGATCACCACCTTATCCTGGAACTGCACTGACTCACTCATACCGAACTCCGCTGGCGACAATGGGAATAGGCAGAGTGTCACGCAAGCAGCCTTTGGTCACAATAAAGACGGCCAGGGCTGAATGGTGCTTGATAAGGCAGCGGGATGATGCGCAGGCTCAGGAATAGGCCGCGCGCGGTGAAGGCTGGCTGATGCGCTCACGAAACGCCTGGTAATGCTTGAGCACCTGGACCGGCGCCTCGATCTGCGGGTAATGGCCGATATTGGCCAGTCTTATCGTGTCGGGCTGGGGCACCAGTTGGCGATAGCGCTCGACCATATGAGCCCCGGAAATCGGGTCCACCTCGCCGTCGATCACCCGTAAAGGTACTTCGCCTCGCTGCATGGCCGTGAGCCAGCGCTCGCGCAGACGACGGCGCTGGGGGATGTAGGCGATCAGTTTGTGCAGGATACGCGGGCCGTCGTTGCAACTGATCAAACTCCAGAAATCATCCAGCACGCTTTCACTGGGCCGCGTCTGGGGGCCGAAGATCTGGTTGAAACTGCTGGCCAAGGCATTGCGCCCAAAGGCCCGACCGATCATCCAGCCCAACGGGCTGAGCAGCAGCTTTTGCACCAGCGCCGGCCGATGGGTTTCCGGAAACAGCCCGCCGTTGAGAAATACACAACTCGCCATCTGGAACCGGCCCTCGTAATGCCGAGCCAATAATTCCTGGGCGACACTGTCGCCGTAGTCATGAGCCAACACATGCACCGGCTGCTCTACGCGCAGGTGCTCAAGCAACGCCTGTTGCAGATCGGCCTGTTCCAACAGGCAATAGTCGTGGTCCAAAGGTTTGGCCGAGTCGCCAAAGCCGAGCATGTCGCAGGCAATCACCAGGTTGCGCTGGGCCAGGGGTTGCCACAGGTAGTGCCAGTCCCAACTGGCCGTGGGGAAACCATGAATCAGCAGCAACGGCTCGCCCTGCCCGGCCACCCAATACCGCACGGTGTGGCCACGAAAGACGAAGTCCTGGCCGCGCTTGCGCCAGGCTCTGAGCGGTATCTCGGCGAGTGGCATCAGCTTTTATACCCGGGGTCCTGATTATCCAATTTGCGCAGCAGTGCCGGCCAGGCCAGAGCACCGCCCATACCTTGGGCGCTTTTTGTGACAGCTGCCACCATCGCCTTGGCACCGGCGAGAATCTGCGGCTCGATGGCGATCAACTCAGTGCCGCCGCTTTGGGCCAGTACCTGAATCTCGCAGGCGCGCTGGAAGGTAAACATCATCAGGAAGGTGTCGGCGATGGTGCCGGCGCAGGTCAGCAGGCCGTGGTTGTGCAGCATCAGGAAATTGTTCGGACCCAGATCCGCTTGCAACCGGGCCTTTTCCTCATGATTGAGCGCCACACCTTCATAGGCGTGATAGCCCAGGCTGGAGAGCACAAACAGCGATTGCTGGCTGATGGGCAATACACCCTGCTTTTGCGCACACACCGCCACGCCGGCAGCGGTGTGGGTGTGCAGCACGCAGGTCACGTCGTGGCGCACTTCGTGGATGGCGCTGTGGATGGTGTAGCCCGCAGGGTTGATCTCGTAGGGGCTGTCCATTTGCTTATTGCCGGCCTGGTCAACCTTGACCAGGCTCGACGCGGTGATCTCATGGAACATCAGCCCATAGGGGTTGATCAGGAAATCTTCAGTGCCCGGCACCTTGGCCGAAATATGCGTGAAGATCAGGTCATCCCAGCCGTGCATGGCCACCAGGCGATAGCAGGCCGCGAGGTCCACGCGGGTTTGCCATTCGGCGGCGCTGACCTGGGCTTTGACGTTTTGTGGCGATGGTGCAGGGGCTAGGCTCATGGCAATGACCTTCTTGGCGCACTTCTTATGGTGTCTAAAGTGAGAGCCAGTCTAGTCAGACGCCGAGGTGCGAGGAGTTTCCTTGGCAGCCAGCTTGATGACTGAGCGAGTCAGTCAAGAGAATAGTACAAATACGTGTCAAACAAGCGCCGTCAATAACGGCGCTCCCTGGGGTTCAACCGCGCAGCGCGGTGATCAAATCGGCCAGCCAAGGCTCGGCGTCAGCTTCCGGAGTGACGCTTTCGCTGGCGTCCAGGCGCAGCATCGGCTGCACTTCGCGGATGCCCAGTTCGGCGAACAATTCGCGCATTTGTTCACCGCCGCCACAGAAAGTATCGCCATAGCTGGCGTCGCCCAGGCCGATGACCGCTCCCGGCAGGCCGCGCCAGGCGGCGGGCAGTTGGTCGCGGATGGTTGAGTACAGAGGCTGCAGATTGTCGGGCAGCTCGCCCATGCCGGTGGTCGAGGTCACTGCCAGGAATGCATCGGGAGCAAAGGCCTGCACGTCTGCCAGCGTGGCACGTGCGTTATGCCAGGCGTTGAAACCTGCGTCCTTGAGGATTTCTTCCGCGTGGCGAGCGACTTCTTCAGCCGTACCGTAGACCGAGCCGGAGAGGATGGCGACTTTCATCAATCTGATCCTGTAGTTGAGTGAAAGCGTGGGATATTAGCAGCCCGTGCCAATATTTCAGTGCGCACCGTGCAACATTCCAGACTTGCCATAAACTGGCAAGGTCAAAACCAGGCCATGGACCGCTCTATGATTAACGCCAAACTGCTGCAAATGGTCGTCAATGCGTCCAACGACGGAATCGTTGTTGCCGAGCGCGAAGGCCGGGAAAAACCACTGATCTACGTCAACCCGGCCTTCGAAAGGATGACTGGCTACACGCTGGACGAAATCCTCTATCAGGACTGCCGCTTCCTGCAGGCGGGCGACCGCGACCAACCGGCCTTGATCGCCATTCGTGATGCGCTCGACAGCGGCGGCACCTGCCGAGAGATCCTGCGTAACTACCGCAAGGACGGCACGCCTTTCTGGAACGAGCTATCGCTTTCGACCGTGTACAACGAGGTCGACAAGCAAACCTACTTCGTCGGTGTGCAGAAAGACGTCACCACTCAAGTCAAGGCACAACAGCGTGTCGCCCAACTGGAAGCCCAGTTGGCCGAGCTCAAGAGCGAGCTCGCCGCACTCAAGGCGACGAGTGGATTTAACAAACTGTAAAAAATGCGGTCTTTAGAGCGATAATGGCTTTTTAATGCCTCAGCCTTGAGCCAGATCAATGCAACGCGACACGCTATTGACGCAGGACGAGCTGGATTTTATCCAGGACATGACGCACAACCCGCAGCTCAACCTGCGGGATGCATGGTCGAGCCTGACGGTTAATGGCGGGGCACAGATTCGCGATCTGCTCACGCGGCTAGCGGCTCACGACCAGGTCACCATCCAGGCGCAGTTCGACAACCAGCAACTCACCTTCCCGTTGCACCTGGTGGAAGATGAGTTTCATGCCGTGCATTTGCGCCTGGGCGTACCGAGCATTTTTGAAGATGGGCCGATGATCCGCCCGTGGCGCCTGGCACTTGAAACGCCGGTGGCGCTGGAAAACATCAAGGGCTACTCCAGCGCGCTGTGGGTGCACGAAGTGTCATTCAAAGGGGTGCTGGTAGAAGTGCGTGGCCGGGTCAAACCGCCCAAGACGTTTTCCCTGTGGTTCAGCCCTTCCGGCTACGAACGCATCGCCCTGCGCGGTACGCTGGAGCGGGTAACCGCCCGCGGCCTGTTCGCCTACCGCCTGAGCCAAAGCAATGCTGATGAGATCGAACGGTTACGCCAGTTCATCCTGCACCAGCATCGCCTGGTGCATCCTCACGTTCATGCCTGAGACGCCAGGTGCCGCTGAGCAGTTGCTGTAAGCGGCGCGGCATCCAGCGTCCGTCATTGCCCAGGCAACCAATCGACGAACCTGCCAGGCTGTGTCCCGCCAGGTCCGACGCCTCTCCAGCCAGCAACAACGGGCAATCGAGGGTGAAGGCCAGGCGATTGAGCCGTGACGCCAACTCTGCGCCAGGGGCATGGTTGGAAAACAGCACCAGGGCTTGCGGTCGAGTGCGCTCGCAGATCAGCGTCAACTCATCCAGTGGCTGGCCAACGCCCAGGACCTTGACCGCCAGTTTCTCGCTCGACATCAACAAGCCCGCCACCAGCAACTCCAGCTCACGGCACTCTCCGGCAATGGCTGAGAGCAACACCCTGGGCACTGGCGAGGCACAGGCCATTTGCAGGCACCGTGCGACGCGCGAGCGCAGGAAATTGTCGAAGAACAGCCACTCGCTGGCTTGGCCAAAGCGGCCTTGGTGACGTAACAACTGCTGCCACAGCGGGACCAAAATGTCCTGGAACACCACGGTCGTCGAATAGACGCTGAAGATCTGGCCGTACAACCGGTCGAGCTCACGATCATCAAAGGCACTGATGGCCTGCCGCAGTTGCGCCTGCCATTGGCGCCACTCCAGCTCGGTATCGCTGCGTGACGCTGTAGCCGGCTCGTTGGGCTGTGGGTCGCGCGCCAAAAGCTTGCCGACTTTGCTCACCGCTACGCCACGCTCGATCCAGTCGAGGATGCGGTGCACGGTTTCGATATCGGTGCTTGAGTAAAGCCTGTGCCCACTTTCGGTGCGTACAGGCTGGATCAAACCGTAGCGACGCTCCCAGGCACGTAGCGTTACCGGGTTCACGCCTGTGAGTCTTGCCACTTCACGAATCGGAAACAGGCCCTCGCAGTCAGTGTGGCTGTCGGGTGTCGTTTCGCGAAGAGGCGCAGTGATTTCAGGCATCAGCAGTCAAAAAACTTGTATGAATTTGGATCCTATTTAACGCCGATTGAACTGCATGATTCAAGATCTACGGCGATCCATCCGAAGTTTCTGGCGTATTTGGGCAAAACCGGAATAATCCTTGCCTGTTCTTTTGCGTCGCTGCACCACCCCGCAGCTTCGTTCGTGCGCCGCCTACCCGGCTCGGCGCACTTGCTGATTTGGAGATATACGATGTCTACCTCACCCGTCACCCTGATGGTTGCGCGCCGCGTGGCCAAAGGTCGCTACGAAGAACTGATGGCCTGGCTGCGCGAAGGCGAGCAATTGGCGACTGACTTCCCCGGTTACCTGGGCTCCGGCGTGCTGGCGCCACCACCCCATGATGATGAATTCCAGATCATCTTCCGCTTCGCCGATGAAAAAACCCTGCACGCATGGGAGTTCTCCGCTTCGCGCAGCGCGTGGCTGAGCCGTGGCAGCGAGCTATTTGCCAACCCGTCGGAACACCGTGTCAGCGGTATCGATGGCTGGTTCGGCGCAGCGGGTGCCCGCCCGCCACGCTGGAAACAGGCGGTGGCCATCTGGTTGGCTTTTTTCCCGGTATCGTTGCTGTTCAACTTCGGCCTGGGGCCGCTGCTCAGCGAGTTGGACCTGTTCAGCCGCGTACTGGTGAGCACCGCAGCCCTGACCCCGTTGATGGTTTATTTCTTTATACCGCTGTCGACCCATCTGCTGGCGAACTGGCTGCACCCTTCGCCCCCTCGCAAAGTCACTGAAGCCGCCGCTTGAGTACAGGGAGGCCGGCGCGCTGGTATAGTTTGAGCCTGCCAGCGACTTGAGCCTCCCATGAATGCAACCAACGCTCCGATCCTGATCACCGGTGCCGGCCAGCGTGTCGGCCTGCATTGTGCCGAGCGCCTGTTGGATGAAGGCCAATCGGTGATTTTCAGCTACCGCAGTGAACGTCCCGGCGTGCAGGCACTGCGTGAGCGGGGCGCCATCGGCGTGTTTGCCGACTTCTCCAGCGAAGCCGGCGTACTGGCTTTCATCGCCGCAGTGAAAACCCATACTCAAAGCCTGCGAGCGATCATCCACAACGCTTCAGCCTGGGTCGCCGAAACCCTGGGCGACGAAAGCCGTGCCTTTATCGACATGTTCAGCGTGCACATGCTTGCGCCGTATCTGATCAACCTGCATTGTTCACCTTTGCTGCAACGCTCGACACCCGCCGATATCGTGCATATCAGCGATGACGTGGTGCGCAAGGGCAGCCAGCAGCACATCGCCTATTGCGCCACCAAGGCCGGGCTCGACAGCCTCACGTTATCGTTTGCCGCACAGTTCGCGCCGCTGATCAAGGTCAACGGTATCGCACCGGCGATGGTGATGTTCAACGAAGGCGATGACGCGGCCTATCGCGCCAAGGTCCTGGCCAAGTCGGCCCTGGGCATCGAACCCGGGCCCGAGGTGATCTACCAGAGCGTGCGTTACCTGCTGGACAATCCCTATGTCACCGGTACCACCCTGACCGTCAACGGTGGGCGGCATATCAAGTAAGCCGTTTACGAGGATGTTGTATGACCTTATCCCTGCCCCACCACTACCGCGAGATCCTCAAGGGCCTGGGCGAAGACCCGCAGCGCGAGGGCCTGCTCGATACGCCCAAGCGTGCCGCCAAGGCCATGCAGTACCTGTGTCATGGTTATGAGCAGAATCTGGAGGAAATCGTCAACGGCGCGCTGTTCGCGTCAGACAATGACGAGATGGTGATCCTCAAGGACATCGAGTTGTACTCGTTGTGCGAGCATCACCTGCTGCCCTTCATCGGCAAGGCCCATGTGGCCTATATTCCGACCGGCAAGGTGCTGGGCCTGTCAAAACTGGCGCGCATTGTCGACATGTTCGCCCGGCGCCTGCAGATCCAGGAAAACCTCACGCGGCAAATCGCCGACGCCATCCAGGACGTGACCCAGGCCGCCGGCGTGGCGGTGGTGATCGAAGCCAAGCACATGTGCATGATGATGCGCGGCGTGGAGAAACAGAATTCAACCATGAACACCTCGGTGATGCTCGGCGCCTTTCGCGAGTCGAACACCACCCGCATGGAGTTCCTGCAACTGATTGGACGGAGCAAGTAGCAATGCCACAACTTCAACCAGGCATGGCGCGTATCCGGGTCAAGGACCTGTGCCTGCGCACCTTTATCGGCATCAACGAGGACGAAATCCTCAACAAGCAGGATGTGCTGATCAACCTGACCATCCTGTATGCCGCCCAGGAAGCCGTGCGTGACAACGACATCGACCACGCCCTGAACTACCGCACCATCACCAAGGCCATCATCGCTCACGTCGAAGGCAATCGCTTTGCCCTGCTGGAGCGCCTGACCCAGGAATTGCTGGACCTGGTGATGAGCAACGAATCGGTGCTGTACGCCGAAGTCGAAGTGGACAAGCCCCACGCGCTGCGCTTTGCCGAGTCGGTTTCGATCACTCTGGCCGCCAGCCGCTGATACTAAGTGAGCCCTATGAACGACCAACAACGCCTCGAACTCGAAGCCGCCGCCTTTCGCCGATTGGTGGCCCACCTGGACAGCCGCAAGGATGTGCAGAATATCGACCTGATGAACCTCGCCGGCTTCTGCCGTAACTGCCTGTCCAAGTGGTACAAGGCCGAGGCCGACGAACGCCAGATCGAGGTCAGCCTCGATGACGCCCGTGAAGTGGTGTACGGCATGCCGTACGCCGAGTGGAAAGCCCAATACCAGCAAGAAGCCAACGTAGACCAACAGGCCGCGTTCGCCAAAGGAAAGCCTCATGACTGATTTGAACACCCTGCGCGCCAGCCTCAACAGCGGCGAACACGCCTTTGCCGATACCTTGGCGTTCGTCGCGGCGGGTTACGACTACCAGCCGCAAGCCTTCATCAACGGCGGTGTGGAAAATGCCGCTGGGCAGAATGAAGGGTCGTGCAAGACCCTGGGTTTGGCGCTGCTGGAAGGGTTGAGTGATAAGGAAGCACTGCTGGCGTTTGGTGAGCATTACCGGTCGGTGGTGGCGACGCCTGAGGGCAGTGACCATGGCAATATCCGGGCGTTGATTGCCCATGGACTGGCCGCAGTGAAGTTTGCTGAACAGCCTCTGACTCGCCGCTGATTTAATAACCAACTCCGCTCAATGTGGGAGCCGGGCTTGCCCGCGATGGCGGTGGTGACTATCACACCGCTATCGCAGGCAAGCCAGCTCCCACATTTGTTTAGTGGTGTAGGTTAGATCGCAGGCATAAAAAAACCGGCTTTCGCCGGTTTTTTTGAGTCAACGGGTTTAGAACGAAGCGTCCTTCAAACCGTCGAGGTAACGCTCGGCATCCAGGGCCGCCATGCAACCGGCGCCGGCCGAGGTGATGGCCTGGCGGTAAACGTGGTCTGCCACGTCGCCGGCAGCGAAGATACCTTCGATGTTGGTCGCAGTTGCATTGCCTTCGCGGCCGCCCTGCACCACCAGGTACCCGTCTTTGGCTTCCAGCACGCCTTCGAACAGTGAGGTGTTCGGAGTGTGGCCGATAGCGATGAACACGCCGTCGACTTTCAGCTCGTCGAAACTGCCGTCGTTGTTTTTCAGACGGGCACCGGTCACACCCATGTTGTCGCCCAGGACTTCATCCAGGGTGGCGTTGAGCTTGAGGATGATCTTGCCTTCAGCGACACGGGCGTGCAGCTTGTCGATCAGGATCTTCTCGGCGCGGAAGGTCTCGCGGCGGTGAACCAGGGTCACGGTGCTGGCGATGTTGGCCAGGTACAGCGCCTCTTCCACGGCAGTGTTGCCACCGCCGACCACGGCAACCGGCTTGTTGCGGTAGAAGAAACCATCGCAAGTGGCGCAGGCGGAAACACCCTTGCCCATGAACGCTTCTTCCGACGGCAGGCCCAGGTAACGCGCACTGGCACCAGTGGCAATGATCAGTGCATCGCAGGTGTACACACCGCTGTCACCGGTCAGGCTGTAAGGCTTTTTCGAGAAGTCGACCTGGTTGATATGGTCGAAGACGATCTCGGTTTCAAAGCGCTCGGCATGCTCTTTCATGCGTTCCATGAGCACCGGGCCAGTCAAGCCATGGACATCGCCCGGCCAGTTGTCGACTTCAGTAGTGGTGGTCAACTGACCGCCCGCCTGCATGCCGGTGATCAGCAACGGCTTGAGATTGGCCCGGGCAGCGTAGACAGCGGCGCTGTAACCGGCAGGGCCGGAACCGAGAATAATCACTCGGGAATGACGGGTATCAGACATGACTCACTCCTACCGACCGCCCGGACCACAGGGCGGCGGGAATAAAAAAGGACCGCGAAGCACTTGGGGAAGGCTTTGACTCGCCAGGTCCTGAAAAATAATGGGTGCAGCGTATCGAGGGGGGCAAGATTAAGGAAATACGCAATAACAATCCAGCTCATAGGTGTTCTCTATGCGTGCAATCAAGCTAATCGACACCTTTGTAACCCTGGATGTCGCCTACCTGCCCGCGCTTTCACATCAGATGCAAAGCCGGTAAGGTCGGCGCGTTCGCCATTTTGCTCGGAGTACCCCATGCCCGCCCCTGCTCTTTCCGGCCCGCAATACCTGCGTGAAGGCCTCAAACTGGTGTTGAGCCCAGGCCTGCGCCTGTTTGTGCTGTTGCCGTTGGCGATCAACCTGGTGCTGTTCGTCGGATTGATCTATTTCGCCGGCCATCAGTTCAGCCTGTGGGTCGACAGCTTGATGCCGACGCTGCCCCACTGGCTAGGCTTTTTGAATTACCTGTTGTGGCCGCTGTTTGTCGTGCTGGTGGTGCTGATGGTGTTTTTCACCTTCACCATGCTCGCCAATATTATCGCCGCGCCGTTCAACGGGTTTCTCGCCGAGAAGGTCGAGGTCGTGGTACGTGGCACCGACGACTTCCCGCCGTTCAGTTGGGGTGAGCTGGCTGCCATGGTCCCGCGCACCCTGGCGCGGGAGATGCGCAAGCTGGGTTACTTCCTGCCACGTGCCATCGGCCTGTTCATCCTGTCGTTCATCCCGGTGGTCAACCTGATCGCGGCGCCGTTGTGGCTGCTGTTTGGCGTGTGGATGATGGCGATCCAGTACATCGACTACCCGGCCGACAACCACAAGCTGGGCTGGAACGAAATGCTCGCGTGGCTGCGCCAGAAACGCTGGCAGAGCATGAGTTTTGGCGGCATTGTCTACCTGGTACTGCTGGTGCCGGTGGTCAACCTGTTGATGATGCCAGCGGCGGTGGCCGGGGCGACGTTGTTCTGGGTGCGGGAGCAAGGCGCCGAGGCGATGACGCAGCCGGCGGTGGCCAAGTCATAAATCCATCATCGCCCTGACACAATGACGACATGGCCCACGCAGACACTGTGGGTCATGACGACAGCCTCGCTTCACATCACCCTCATTACCGAAACCTTCCCGCCGGAAATCAACGGGGTGGCCAATACCCTTGGCCGCCTGTGCGAGGGTTTGCGTTCACGCGGCCATCAGGTCGAGCTGGTACGCCCACGCCAGAGTGCCGACCAAAACCGCTCCAGCGACGATGAACTGCTGCTGTGCCGCGGCTGGCCGCTGCCGGGCTATCCAGGCTTGCAATGGGGCCAATCGTCAATGCGCAAGTTGCTGCGCCGCTGGACGCGGCAACGCCCGGATGTGCTGTATATCGCCACGGAAGGGCCGCTGGGGCTCTCGGCGCTGCGCGCTGCGCGGCGCCTGGGGATCGGCGTAGTCAGCGGCTTTCATACCAACTTTCAGCAGTATTCGAACCAGTATGGCTTGAGCCTGTTGAGCCGCGTGGTCACCCATTACCTGCGCTGGTTTCATAACCGCTCGAGCCTGACCCTGGTACCGAGCGCCAGCCAGCGCCTGGAGCTGGAGCGCCGGCATTTTGAGCGTCTGGATATGTTATCCCGGGGTGTCGACAGCCAATTGTTCCACCCGGCCAAACGCGATAACGCCATGCGTGAAAATTGGGGGTTGGAGAACCACGATATTGCCGTGCTGCATGTGGGACGCCTGGCCCAAGAGAAGAACCTGAGGCTGCTCAAGCGCTGCTTTGATGCCTTGCAGGCTGCCTATCCAATGCGGCGGATGAAGCTGATTGTGGTCGGTGATGGCCCCCAGCGCTCGTCGATGGAACACGATTTGCCCGATGCAGTGTTCTGCGGAACGCAGCGCGGCGAAGAGCTGGCAAGGCATTACGCCTCAGGGGATTTGTTCCTGTTCCCCAGCCTGACCGAAACCTTCGGCAATGTGGTGCTTGAAGCGATGGCGTCTGGCCTGGGCGTGGTGGCTTACGACCAGGCCGCCGCGAGCCAGCATCTGCGCCATGGCTATAGCGGCGCACTGTCGATGCCTGGGGATGAAGACGCATTTTGCGACGCGGCCATCTGGCTGCTGGAGGAGCGCGAAACGTTGCGCAGAGTGCGCTTGAATGCCCGACAACATGCCAGCCGTCAGGGCTGGCCGGCGATTATCGAGCAGTTCGAGCGCCAGTTGCGCGGGGTATGCGAGGACGGCCAACCGGTGCCCGCCCTCTTACCGCTCACACCAGAGTCATCAACGCCTCACGACTGAAGGGCAAGATGTCACTCTCGCGCCCTTCGCGCACCTTCACCGCCCAATCCGGGTCCACCAGCAAGGCACGGCCCACTGCCACGAGGTCGAACTCATCGTTGTTCAGGCGCTCCAGCAGTTTCTCCAGGCTGGCAGGCTGGGCAACTTTGTCGGTGTTGACCATGAACTGCAGGAACTCGCCATCCAGGCCCACGCTGCCTACCGTGATGGTTGGCTTACCGGTTAGCTGACGCGTCCAACCGGCGAGGTTAAGGTCGGAGCCTTCAAATTCCGGCTCCCAGAAACGACGGGTGGAGCAGTGGAAAATATCCACGCCAGCGTCAGACAGTGGCTTGAGAAACTCACCCAACGCCTCAGGGGTTTGCACCAGGCGCGCGGTGTAGTCCTGCTGCTTCCACTGGGAGAAACGCAAGATGATCGGAAAGTCCGGGCCGACAGCGGCGCGGGTGGCCTGGATCAGCTCAATGGCGAAGCGCGAACGGTTGGCCAGGCTGCCACCGTATTCGTCGGTGCGCTGGTTGCTGCCTTCCCAGAAGAACTGGTCCACGAGGTAGCCGTGGGCACCGTGGATTTCCACGCCGTCCATGCCGATGGCCTGGGCATCCTTGGCGGCCTGGGCGAAGGCGTTGATCACGTCCTTGATGTCCTGTTTGGTCATGCCGTGCACAACGACATTGCCGTCCTTGAGCTTTTCCATCGGGCCATAAGCCGGCACGCTGGCATCAGGCTCAGTGCCCATACGGCGCACACTGCCCACATGCCACAGCTGCGGAACAATCTTGCCGCCTTCGGCGTGGACTGCATCGACCACTTTCTTCCAGCCAGCCAAGGCGGCTTCACCGTAGAAATGCGGCACGTTGGGGTAGCCATTGGAGGCTGGGTGCCCGACCACGGTGCCTTCAGTGATGATCAAGCCCACACCGGCAGCGGCACGGCGGCGGTAGTACTCAATGACTTTGGAATTGGGTACGCCGCCAGGGGAGAACGAGCGAGTCATGGGCGCCATGACCACGCGGGTCGACAGTTGCAATGCACCGAGCTGGAAGGGTTTGAACAAGGCTTGGACGGGCATGGAACGCTCCACGGGAGAGTGAATTTATGATGCGGATAATATGGAGAGCCTGCAGCGCTGAGTAGCACTATTGATCTAAATGATTAAGGAGTAAAAGCGGGACGCGGAGCGCCCAGGGTGGCATTCCCACGCAGAGCGTGGGAACGATCAACGATCAACGCAGAGCGTAGGAACGATCAGGCCTTCACTGACGTCAGCTCAAGGCTTTTTCGATGGCCTGGATGATGGAGGGGTCTTCCGGGGGCGTGCGTGGTGAGAAGCGCGCAAGTACACGGCCATCCTTACCCAACAGGAATTTCTCGAAGTTCCAGGTGATATCCCCGGGGAATTCAGCGCCCTCGCCCGCCAGCAAACGGTACAACTGGTGCCGATCAGGCCCGTTGACCTCGATCTTGCTGCCCAGTGGAAAGGTCACGCCGTAGTTCAGGCTGCAGAACTGCTGAATCTGCTCCTCGGTGCCCGGCTCCTGGCCTGCAAACTGGTTGCATGGCAAGCCGAGCACTGTGAACCCTTGGTCCTTGTACTGCTGATAGAGGTTTTCCAACGCCGCGTATTGCGGGGTCAAACCACATTTGGACGCAACATTGACCACCAGCACAACTTGGCCCTTGAAAGGCGCCAGCGGTAGCGCTTGTCCGTCCAGGGCTTTGAGTTTCAGATCGTGGAAAGCACTCATGACGAACTCCAGATATCCCATGTTCTTTGCATTGCAGCCCTTCGGAGCTTACAACCGGCAAAGCTGCAATCATAGACGCCGGTGACAAAACTCGCCTGCAGGTTACTGAGCGGTCGGCCATGGCAGAATCGGAATTGCCGTCACCGCATTCTGCGGGCTGCCTTCGATCAAACGGTCGCTATAGACCAGATACACCAGGGTGTTGCGCTTCTTGTCGAGGAAACGCACCACCTGCATGGTCTTGAATACCAGCGAGGTGCGCTCCTTGAACACTTCGTCGCCGTTCTTGAGCTCACCCTTGAAGTGGATCGGGCCCACCTGGCGGCAAGCGATCGAGGCTTCGGCACGGTCTTCAGCCAGGCCCAGGCCGCCCTTTACCCCGCCGGTCTTGGCACGCGACAAGTAGCAGGTCACGCCATCGACCTTGGGGTCGTCAAACGCTTCAACCACAATCCGGTCGTTGGGGCCGACGAACTTGAACACCGTCGACACCTGGCCGACTTCTTCGGCCGAAGCCAGCAGCGGTATGGCCAACAGCAGGCCGAGCAATCCCTTCATCACGCGCATCGTGTATTTCCTATGGTTAAACCAGGATCAGGTTGTCGCGGTGAACCAGTTCCGGTTCCGCCATATAGCCCAAGAGTCCGACAATGGCGTCGGAAGATTGTCCAATAATCTTCTGTGCTTCCAGGGCGCTGTAATTGGCCAGGCCGCGCGCAATCTCGCGACCGTCTGGCGCAACGCACACCACCATCTCGCCACGGCGGAAGCTGCCCTGCACCAACTTCACACCCACCGGCAGCAAGCTCTTGTTGCCTTGGGACAAGGCCGATACGGCCCCCGCATCCAGCACCAGCGTGCCACGGGTTTGCAGGTGCCCGGCCAACCATTGCTTGCGCGCCGCCAGCATGCCGCGTTCCGGCGACAGCAGCGTACCGATGCGCTCACCGGCCTTGAGGCGATCGAGCACGCGCTCCAGGCGCCCGCCGACGATGATGGTGTGGGCACCGGAACGCGCGGCCAGGCGAGCGGCGCGCAGTTTGGTCTGCATGCCGCCACGGCCCAGGGCACCACCGACACTGCCGGCGACCGCATCCAGCGCCGGGTCGTCGGCGCGGGCTTCATAGATAAGCTGGGCATCGGGGTTGTTGCGCGGGTCGGCGTCGAACATGCCATCGCGGTCGGTGAGGATCACCAACAGGTCAGCCTCTACCAGGTTGGCTACCAGGGCGGCCAGGGTGTCGTTGTCACCGAAGCGGATTTCGTCGGTGACCACAGTGTCGTTCTCGTTGATGACCGGGATGACCTTGAGCTCCACCAGCGCGCGCAAGGTGCTGCGGGCGTTGAGGTAACGCTTGCGGTCGGACAGGTCGTCGTGGGTCAGCAACACCTGCGCCGTGTGGCGGCCGTGCTCGGCAAAGCTGGACTCCCAGGCTTGCACCAGGCCCATCTGGCCGATGGCGGCAGCGGCTTGCAGTTCATGCATCGCGCTGGGTCGCGCGGTCCAGCCGAGGCGGCTCATCCCGGCGGCAACCGCTCCGGACGACACCAGCACCAACTCAACGCCTGCTTCATGCAAGGCCACCATCTGCTCGACCCAGACGCTCATGGCTGCGCGATCCAGACCTTTGCCATCCGCCGTCAACAGCGCACTGCCGATTTTCACGACCCAGCGCTGCGCACCTGTCACTTTGCTCCGCATCATCTTCAACCTTAGAGTGAGGGCCGCGCGACCCAGCGCTGCCCATAACGTTATACCCGGATACCAAAACGCCGCTCCAGAGAGCGGCGTTCAAGTTTATCGCAACGGATCAGTCACGCACGTAAATGATTTCCGGACCGTCTTCATCATCCACGTCTTCTTCGTCCCAATCATCGTCGCCGATGTCGTGGACCGACTTCACGCCGCTGCGGCGCAGAGCACGCTGGTCGTCCAGGGCCTGCAACTGGGCGCGGGCTTCGTCTTCGATCTGCTGGTCGAGCTCGGCGAGTTCGGCCTTGTACACCGGGTCGGCCGCCAGGCGGTCGGCACGGTCTTCCAGGTAACGCATGATGTCGCGGGTCAGGCGCTCGGTGCCTTCTTTGGCGATGGCCGAGATGACGTAGACCGGACCTTCCCACTCCAGGCGATCAACGATCTCCTTGACGCGCTCTTCGTGCTCTTCTTCAAGAATCTGGTCGCACTTGTTCAGTACCAACCAGCGATCGCGCTCGGCCAGGGCCGGGCTGAACTTGGTCAGCTCGCTGACGATGACTTCGGCGGCGTCTGCGGCGCTGGTGTCATCCAGCGGCGCCATGTCGACGAGGTGCAGCAGCAAACGGGTGCGGGACAAGTGCTTGAGGAAACGGATGCCCAGGCCAGCACCGTCGGAAGCGCCTTCGATCAAGCCAGGAATGTCGGCAACCACGAAGCTCTTCCAGCGGTCGACGCTGACCACACCCAGGTTTGGCACCAGAGTGGTGAACGGGTAGTCGGCGACTTTCGGCTTGGCAGCCGACACCGAGCGAATGAAGGTACTTTTACCCGCGTTCGGCAGACCCAGCAGGCCCACGTCCGCCAGTACTTTCATTTCCAGCTTCAGGTCGCGCTGCTCGCCCGGCTTGCCCGGCGTGGTCTGGCGCGGTGCACGGTTGGTACTGGACTTGAATCGGGTGTTACCCAGACCGTGCCAACCGCCCTGCACAACCATCAGCTTCTGGCCGGCCTTGGTCAGGTCGCCAATCACTTCCTGGGTCGCAGAGTCGATGATCGTGGTGCCGACCGGTACGCGCAGTACCAGATCTTCACCTTTTTTACCGGTGCAGTCGGTGCTGCCGCCGTTGGAGCCACGCTCGGCATCGAAGTGCCGGGTGTAACGGTAGTCGACCAGGGTGTTGAGGTTTTCGTCGGCCATCATGTAGATGGAACCGCCGTCACCGCCGTCACCGCCGTTTGGACCACCGTTTTCGATGAATTTTTCGCGACGGAAACTCATGCAACCGTTACCGCCGTCGCCTGCTTTTACTCGGATGGAAACTTCATCAACGAACTTCATAACAAAACGCCTCTCGCCGCATGGACGAGCTTAAGAAACCAAGACATAAGACTCTTGCAAAAATGAGCGCAGCGACCTCAATCAGCGACCGCAAACCTGCGCCTGAGCTCATCACAAACAGCTTTGCAAGAGACTCACTCCACAAACGAAAAAGCCCCGTCGCAAGACAGGGCTTTTCCAGCGATCTCGCAATTAAGCTGCGACAACGCTCACGTAACGGCGGTTGAACGCGCCCTTTACTTCGAACTTGATCACGCCTTCGATTTTAGCGAAGAGGGTGTGATCTTTACCCATGCCAACACCGTAACCGGCGTGGAATTGGGTGCCGCGCTGACGCACGATGATGTTGCCCGGAATGATTTTCTGGCCGCCATACATCTTCACGCCAAGGCGTTTGGCTTCTGAGTCGCGACCGTTACGGGTACTACCACCAGCTTTTTTGTGTGCCATGAGTCAATTCTCCTAGTGAGGAATTAGGCTGAAATTAAGCCTGAATACCGGTGATTTTGATCTCGGTGTACCACTGGCGGTGGCCCATACGCTTCATGTGGTGCTTACGACGACGGAACTTGATGATGCGGACTTTATCGTGACGACCTTGGGAGATCACTTCAGCCACAACGGTAGCGCCAGCAACAACTGGAGCGCCGATGTTCACGTCATCGCCATTGGCGACCAACAGAACGCGATCAAAAGTAACGGATTCGCCAGTAGCGACTTCCAGTTTCTCGATCTTCAGGTATTCACCTGGGGCGACTTTGTATTGCTTGCCACCAGTAACAATTACTGCGTACGACATGGTATTTCTCCGATAATCCTGCTCACCCAGCGCTTTATAAGAAGAGGTATTGGCTGGCATGGCTGCATGGGATGGACGTCCCGAATGCAATTGCGTAAGGCAGGTGCTGCCCAGGAAGTTCAGGGTGCGCGATTGTACGCAAGCTATGGGAGGCTTGCAAGGGGCCGTCTATCGCGCCTTGACACCCGGGGGTGAGGGTCCTAGCATGCCGCGCAACCCTTCTGGAGCGACTGTCGCTGATGCAACCCCAAGCTTTCTACCGCGCGGTCGCGGACGATTTTAGCGCCGTCGACGGCATCATCAAGCAGCAGCTGACGTCTAAAGTGCCGCTGGTCTCCAAAATTGGCGACTACATTACGTCGGCGGGCGGCAAACGCCTGCGTCCTTTATTAGTGTTGCTGTGCGGCAAGGCCCTGGGCCGTCAAGGCGATGACCTGCGCCTACTGGCCGCCACGATCGAATTCCTGCACACCGCCACCCTGCTGCATGACGACGTGGTCGACATGTCCGGTATGCGCCGTGGTCGCGAGACCGCAAACGCGATGTGGGGCAATGCGCCCAGCGTGTTGGTGGGCGACTTCCTGTATTCGCGCTCGTTCGAAATGATGGTGGAACTGGGCTCGATGCCCGTGATGAAGATTCTTTCACAGGCCACACGCATCATCGCCGAAGGCGAAGTGTTGCAACTGTCCAAAGTCCGCGATGCCAGCACCACTGAAGAAACCTATATGGAAGTGATTCGCGGCAAAACCGCGATGCTCTTCGAAGCCTCTACCCACAGTGCAGCCGCGCTGTGTGGCGCCACCGCCGAACAGGCCGAGGCCCTGCGCACGTTCGGTGATCACCTGGGCGTGGCGTTCCAACTGGTGGATGACCTGCTCGACTACAAGGGCGACGCTGAAACCCTGGGCAAGAACGTCGGTGACGACCTGGCCGAGGGCAAGCCGACCTTGCCGCTGATCTACACCATGCGCGAAGGCACGCCGGAACAGGCTGCCCTGGTGCGCAAGGCGATCCAGAAAGGCGGGATCGAAGACCTGGAAGCCATCCGTGCCGCCGTAGAAGCCTCGGGCTCCCTGGAGTACACCGCGCAACTGGCGCGTGACTACGTGGCGCGGGCGATCACATGCCTGGAAGCGCTGCCGGCCAGTGAATACCGGGATGCCCTGGTCGAGCTGAGTGAGTTTGCGGTCGCCCGTACTCACTGATTCCGCGCTGTTTAATGTGGGAGCTGGCTTGCCTGCGATGACGGGAGTGAATTCACTGCCGCTATCGCAGGCAAGCCAGCTCCCACATTAGGACGAGTCCAACCCCACCCGCGTTTAAAACCCTATATAATGTGCGACTTTTAGCCATCCCTGACTTTCTAGGAGCTTTAGTGAGCACGTTGCCACCCTGCCCAAAATGCAATTCCGAATACACCTACGAAGACGGCGCCCAACTGGTCTGCCCGGAATGCGCCCATGAGTGGTCCGCCAACGGCGAGGCCGAAGTGGTCGGCGATGAGACCGTGAAGAAAGACTCTGTGGGCAACGTCCTGCAGGATGGCGACACCATCACCGTGATCAAGGACCTCAAGGTCAAGGGCACTTCCCTGGTGGTCAAGGTCGGCACCAAGGTCAAGAACATCCGCCTGTGCGACGGCGACCACGATATCGACTGCAAGATCGACGGGATCGGCCCGATGAAACTCAAGTCCGAGTTCGTGCGCAAAGTCTGAACCTGCTGCATTCCATCCCGCGCCCGCCGCGGGATGGCGTTTCGCCCTCTGCGTTGATCGAACGCAATACCCACACAGAAAAACCCAGAAATTGCCAATAGACGCTTGCTATTCTACGAATAAGAATTATTCTCATTGAAACCCATCAAGGAGAACGACCATGACTTATTTGATAGATGCCTGGCTGGATCGCCCCCACCCTTACCTGCGAATCCTGCATCGGGAAACCGGTGAAGTCTGTGCGGTGCTTGAGGAAGAAGCGCTGAACGAGCTGCAGGACCAAGGCGATCTGGACGTGAATGGCCTGAGTTCCAGTGAGCCTGGTGTGCTGAAGGAAGTGGTGAGGAATCTGTTTCTGTTCTGCTATGCACGAGCGTTGCGCCCGGCGACCGACTTGAATGGCAAGTTCCATCCATGAAGAAACTGGCAAATACCTGTTGGGGTGAACGCGTTCGTCCCAACAGGTAACCAGCAGGCCTTACAGAACGTCGAGCAGCTCGACGTCGAATACCAGAACGCTGTGCGGCGGGATGCTGCCAACGCCTTGAGCGCCGTAAGCCAGTTCGCTCGGCACGTACAGGCGCCATTTGCTGCCGGCATTCATCAGTTGCAGGGCTTCGGTCCAGCCGGCGATCACGCCACCCACCGGGAATTCTGCAGGCTGGCCGCGCTCGTAGGAGCTGTCGAACACAGTGCCGTCGATCAGGGTGCCATGGTAGTGAGTACGCACTTGGTCTTCACGGGTCGGCTTGGCGCCGGTACCGGCCGTCAGCACTTCAAATTGCAGGCCGGAAGCCAGGGTGGTGATGCCATCACGCTTGGCGTTTTCTGCCAGGAAAGCCAGGCCAGCGCCCGCTGCAGCTTCGGCCTTGGCAGCGGCTTCGGCTTGCATGATTTCGCGGATCACCTTGAAGCTGGCCGCCATTTGTTCTTGGTCAACACGGCTTGGCGAGCCTGCGAATGCGTCGGTCAGGCCGGCCAGGATCGCGTCCAGGCTGACGCCCGGTGGCGGGTTGTCGCGCAGTTGGTCGCCCAACTGACGGCCGATACCGTAGCTGACGCGGGTTTCGTCGGTGGACAGATTAACTTCGGACATGAAGAGGCTCCGCTGTAGGACGCCACGGTTTCCCGCGCCGCCCAGAACTAAAAGGGCCCGCAGACTAGCACACATGAGCGGGCCGTGATCAGCCCCACCCCGGCATCGCCGTTGCGCGCCGGCGACCCTTCGTCGACGAACAATAAAAGTATTTCAGAATCATCCTTTCCCGCCGATACAGCCCTACACATCTTGGCTGGCTCAAACAAAAACACACCGTCCAGCAGACAGACATCACTCTTCAAGGAGCTTTCGATGAACAGCTGGTTCGGTAACATCAGCGTCAATCTCAAACTCGGCCTGGGCTTCGGCCTGGTGCTGGTCCTCACCTCGATCCTGGCACTCACTGGCTGGACCAGCCTGGGCGGCTTGATCGACCGTAGCAATTGGATGAGCGACATCACCCAGCTCAATGCCTCGCTGACCAAGCTGCGTATCGTGCGCTTGCAATACATGCTGGCCAATGGCGACGAAGCTGTGGCGCAGAACGTGCAGACCAGCCTCGATGCCTTCGCCGCCCAGCAACAGAAGCTGCTCGACAGCTTCAAGAGCCCGGAAAACCTCAAGCTGCTCAATGAGCAGAAAGCCGTCATTACCGCTTACCGCCAGTCCCTGAACAAAATGCGCGAGGCCTACCGCAATGGCAACGCTGCGCGCGATGTCATGGGCGCCAAGGCCGACATTGCCAACGCGCAAATCAATGCGCTGGAAACCAGTGTGCAGCAGTCATCCGACAGCCCGGAACGCTTCACGCAGTTCCTGGCCGTGACCCAGGCCAAGAACGAATTCATGCAGGCTCGCTACGAAGTGCGCGGCTATACCAATAGCCCCAACGCAGAAACCGAAGCCCGCGCGGCTACACAGCTGGAAAAAGCTGTCGCCGGTTTGAAAGGCCTCAGCGTTGCCTTCGGTACTGGCCAGCAAAGCGCATTGTCCGCACTGGAAACCGCGCTAGGCGCCTACCGCAGCGCCGTGCAGAGCTACAAGGCGGCCAATGCCAATATCGTCACCGCCCGTGCCGAAATGACCACCCAGGGCGCCGACATCGTGACGATCAGCGACAAGCTGTACGACATCCAACTGGAACGTCGCGACGCCGAAAGCACCCAGGCCCGCAGCCTGCAACTGATCAGCACCTTGCTGGCCCTGTTGGTCGGCGTGATTGCCGCGTGGGTGATCACCCGCCAGATCACCCGCCCGATCCAGGACACCCTGGCCGTGGTGGAGCGCATCGCTTCGGGCGACTTGAGCCACAATATCCAGGTGACCCGTCGCGACGAACTGGGCGTGTTGCAGCAAGGCATCCAGCGCATGGGCACCACCCTGCGCGAGCTGATCAGCGGCATTCGCGACGGCGTCACTCAGATCGCCAGCGCCGCCGAAGAGTTGTCAGCCGTGACCGAGCAAACCAGCGCCGGCGTGAACAGCCAGAAGATCGAGACCGATCAGGTCGCCACCGCCATGCATGAAATGACCGCCACCGTGCAGGAAGTTGCGCGCAATGCCGAACAGGCTTCCCAAGCCGCTTCCGACGCTGACGGCCAGGCCCGCGAAGGCGATAAAGTGGTGGCTGAAGCCATCGCCCAGATCGAACGCCTGGCGGCCGAAGTGGCGCGCTCCACCGACGCCATGACGCACCTGCAACAAGAGAGCAACAAGATCGGCAGCGTGATGGACGTGATCAAGGCCGTGGCCGAACAGACCAACCTGCTGGCACTTAACGCCGCCATTGAAGCTGCGCGTGCCGGAGAAGCCGGCCGTGGGTTTGCGGTGGTCGCCGACGAAGTGCGTGGCCTGGCGCAGCGTACACAGAAGTCCACCGAGGAAATCGAAGGCCTGGTGGCCGGCTTACAGAACGGCACCCAACAAGTCGCCAGCGTGATGAACAACAGCCGCAGCCTCACCGACAGCAGCGTCGAACTGACGCGCAAGGCCGGGGTATCCTTGGAAAACATCACCCGCACCGTGTCGAATATCCAGTCGATGAACCAGCAGATTGCCGCAGCCGCCGAACAACAGAGCGCCGTGGCGGAAGAGATCAGCCGCAGTATCGTGAACGTGCGTGACGTGTCTGAGCAGACCGCTACGGCCAGTGATGAGACAGCCAAGTCGAGTGTTGAACTGGCACGCCTGGGTAGCCAGTTGCAGCAGATGGTCAGTCATTTCCGGGTGTAGCACCACAACCATGGTGGCGAGGGAGCTTGCTCCCTCGCCACAAGGGCCTTACCTGCGAACAGGCCAATGGGAGAATCAGCCCTCGCTCTCCTCAACAAACACCAATCGATTCCCAAACGGGTCTCTGATGCTCATCTCCCGCGTCCCCCACGGCGTGTCTTCCACCCCAGGCTTGGCATACCGGTATTCCTTGCCCAGCAATTGCTGCTGATACGCATCGACCCCTTGGGCCTGGACCCGCACAGCCGCCCCTGGCGAAGCATCGCCATGATGCTCGGATAAGTGCAGCACACACTCCCCCAGCGACACTTGCACGTACAACGGAAAATTCGCCTCGAAGCGATGCTGCCAATCGACCTTGAACCCCAGGAAATCGACGTAGAACTCCAACGCCTTGGCCTCGTCGAAAATCCGCAGGATGGGGGTGACTTTTCCTAAGTGCATTTAACTCTCCAAGTGCCGGTCGCTCGTTGCTGGCGAGCGACCACCCTAGCTCAGCAAGCGCTCAAAGTGAACACGCTCAATGATGGTGAATTTCCCTGATCCTTGCGCTCGACAGTTGATCATTGTCCACATGCACTTCATCGAACTCATAGGAACTTTCTTCAAACTGATTCAAGTGGCCCGACTTGCGCATCCGCTCGATGGTGCCAGGCGCCACACACTGGCGAGCCTCGACGAACTGCGGGTTTACCTCGATATTTTCGTTGAAAGAGACGACGGGAACACCGCGACTGTCGATTTCGTAAAGGTGGTACTTGCCGCCGAGTGCAGTATCACCAAAATGTATCGCCGCCGCCTTTGAGCGAGACGCCATCACGACATTGCCGTCCATCATTTTTGCAGGCCCGGAAAAGAAGTTTGAGTCCCGGAAACCATAATTTGCCGGATCACCGCGACGCTCTACGCGATCCGCCTTTTCGACGCGGTACAACTTGGGTATATCGGTACGTTCAATCATGCCTCGACTGTTGAAATACCCACCATCAGGCACCTGGACGCCGGCCTTGAACGGATTGACCTTGAGCACGTTGCTATCGTCGTACGGCTCGTAATCCCCGGAGGACGTGGCATCGGAAACCACCGAAGACGGCGACTCCTCATTCTCCGACAGTTCGTTTTCCGAGTCCTCGAGTTTGGGCTTCTTCGCCGTAGACGGGCCCTCCTCGACGATCTCATAACGGGGCTGCACTGAGGGACGCTTGGCCCCCCCTTGCAGGTAAATCTCCATGGATGGGTCCCACGCAGGATTCAACCCGTTTGCTGGTTTTTCGGGTAGCCGCGCAGGTTCGGTCGGACTCATCAGTACACCGATCTGCCCGTTCACGCGGCGATAGTTGAAAAACGGTTTTTGCGCCGTCGCCGGTTGAGCGCCGGACTCGACAGAAGGGTCGGCCGTGGAAGGACCGGCTTTGCCGAGGGCGTGAAAAAAAGCCATCGTCGCGACGTCCATCACCGCCGAATGCAGCCCATTCTTGCGCTCGGCCTGAGTGTCACCCTCCACGGCCTGGTCTATTTCCATTCCTACCTGTGCAGTGTAAGAGACGGCGCCAAGCGCCAGACCAATAGGCCCGAGCAAGGCCATGGGGATGGAGAATATCGCGTTGCCGGCTTGCAACAGAGCCAGTGCGTCGTCCTTGCGCACTTCGGCGTTGGATTTCATTTCGGTGTCTGCATCATTGTCGATGCGTTGGCGTGTCTGGCTGGCCATGAAGGAAAACACGTCCCCGCCGATTGGATAATTCAAAGTATCGATAACACTGTCATTCGCTGCCTGGGTGCCTGCACCCAGCTTGGCCAGGGTGACGTCCACGCCGTTGGCACTCAGGGCGTCAAACACGCCCTGCTGACGATCACGCAGCGAGAAATGTTCCTCCAGCACCTTGGCTTTGGCGGGGTCCTTGCTTTGTTCGAGCACCCACTGGTCCACGGCGGCTCGGTCCTTGAAAGTCTGGATCGCGGGTTTTGCGCCGGGGACATAGAGGGTTTCGGTACCACTCTTGGAGATGAAGCGCAGGATGTCATTGGACTTATAACCATTGATGTCGAAGCAAAACACCCTGGTGTCCGGACCCGGCGTCGTCTGCGCCTGTAACTGGGCCTTGGACATCGGCCCCTCGAGCGGTACACCTGACGCCGCCGCTTTCATCACCTCGGCATAAGCCTGCGGGCTAAGGCCCTGGCTGGAGTCTTGTTGGTTGAGGGCGCGCGCGGCCCGGGCCTCCATCACGAACTGTTGCTTGGCCAGCATCCGCCACTCGTCGCCGTGCTGCATCCAAAAATTGTCCAGCCTGGTCATCACCTTTTTCTGCAGGTCCCCCTCACGCACCAGGTTCAACAGCTCGCTGGGCTTCATGCGCAGTTGGTTGCCGGCGTCGTAGGTGCCCCTTCCCGGCCCATCCAGGTACAGGCCATAGGCGGCGTCCAGATCACGCCAGGTCTCCACGGCGTTGGGCACGTCATCGTGAATTTTCGAGTAGAGGTATCCCGGCCCCGTCCGGTCGAAAATGAACTTGCCCAGCCGGCTGAAAAAAAATCCGGCACACTTTCGCTGTCCAGCAACGAAAACGGGCTGGTATTCGAAGACACGAAATGCGCCAGCGCCTGAGCCTTGCCGGCCGTGCCGTAGCGTTCCGCCGAGAAAAAATCACTGGCCACGGCATCGGTCAGCGTCATGGACGACTCGGGAACTCCGCGATGTTCCCACCCGGTCACGGCGCTGCCTGTGTGGGTACTGTTGGCAGGAGAAAACTGATGCAGGTATACCTTGTCGGGGTCGATCCATTGATTGGTCAGGTTCCAGACTTTTTCCTGGATCCAGCCTTTGATCGTGTCACGCGGAAAAGGGAACGCCGACATCGCATCGACGCCCTCATTCACCGCGGCGTCAGGCGACGTGACGGTAGATGAAATGACGGCGTTGCCGGCCCGGTTAGCGAGTTGGCTGGGGCTTACAGGCTGAGTGTTCATACAGGCTCTCCGTAATAAGACCTGCACATGCTAGAGAGCCGTCCTTTGCAATCAATTAGCTTTTTGTAAGCGCTGATTGGCCATATTCAGACACGCTATCGGGCCGAGCACTGTCAGATCGCATCCCGCGCACCAAGCTGAAAACCTCGGCGCAAATCACCGCTGCGCGCCAGAAAACGACCCGCACGCCGTGTGTTCGACTGCCCTTCGCTGTAGCTCAAGACGCCGTTTACCCACACACGCTCAATCCCTTCGGCCGCACGCTGAGGCGTCTTGAAATCCGCCATGTCACGCACCCGCGCAGGGTCGAAGAGCACCAGGTCAGCCCAGTGCCCCTCGCGAATTTCTCCTCTTTGGGCCAAGCCGAAACGCGCCGCCGACAGCCCGGTCATTTTGTGTATCGCCGTGTACAACGGGAACAATCCGACATCCCGGCTGAAATGCCCTAGCACCCGTGGGAAAGCGCCCCACAAGCGCGGATGAGGAAACGGATCTTCAGGCAACCCATCCGACCCCACCATCGACAATGGGTGCGCAAGAATGCGCCGTACATCCGCCTCATCCATGCCGTAGTACACCGCCCCCGCAGGTTGCAAACGGCGGGCGGCATCCATCAGCGAAACGCCCCACTCGGCGGCAATCTCCTGCAAATCACGCCCGCCCATTTGCGGGTGCGGTGTGGACCAAGTGATGGTGATGCGAAACGCGTCAGTCACCTGCTTGAGGTCCAGGGTCGAGGAGCTGGCGGCATAGGGGTAGCAATCACAACCCACCGGATGGTCTTTTGCCGCTGCTTCCAGGGCCGCCAACAGCTGCGGGCTGCGCCCCCAGTTACCGGCACCGGCGCATTTAAGGTGGGAAATGATCACCGGCACCCTGGCGTGTCGACCGATCAGAAACGCCTCATCCATTGCTTCCAGCACTGGTTCGAACTCACTGCGCAAATGCGTGGTGTACACCGCGCCGTAGGCCGTCAGCTCCTCAACGAGCTGCAGCACTTCATCGGTCTTGGCGTTGAAGGCGCTGGCGTAGGCCAGGCCTGTGGATAACCCCAGGGCACCGGCCTCCAGGCTCTCTTGCAACTGCACGCGCATGGCCGCGATTTCATACGGTGTGGCGGTGCGATGCAGGTCGTCCATATGGTTGCTGCGCAGCGCCGTGTGACCGATCAATGCCGCGACGTTCACTGCCGGATGGGCGCCCTGCACCGCGTTGCGATAATCGCTGAACCGCGGATAACAGAACTGCTCACGGTTGCCCAATAAGTTCATCGGGTCCGGCGGGTCGCTGCGCAAACTGACCGGCGAAGCGCTGATACCACAGTTGCCGACAATCACCGTGGTCACGCCCTGGCTGAGCTTGGGCAGCATCTGCGGCTGGCGAATCACTACCGTGTCGTCGTGGGTGTGCACGTCGATAAAACCCGGTGCCAATACCCGGCCATGGCCGTCGATGATCTGCTCCGCCTGGGCTGTGGACAAGTCGCCAATCGTACGGATGCGCCCTGCCTGCACGCCCACATCGGCGACATACCCTGGGGTGTTACTGCCATCGATGATCAGCGCCTGGCGAATCAGCGTGTCGTACTTCATATCAATCTCCAAGCGGCAGGCTACCAGGGCCGCCGCGGTAATCGTCCAGCGCCAGTTTGATCCGGCGCAGGCGTTCCTGGTTGTCGTCCGGCAGGGCCAGCGCCAACTCGGTGGCGAGCAGGTCGATAGCCAGCAGCATGCCGTAGCGGGCCGCAGTGGGCTTGTAGATAAAACTGGTTTCCGCCGATTGCAGCGGCAGCACGACATCCGCCAACTGCGCCAGCGGCGAATCGGCAAGGGTGATGGCAATGATCCGCGCGTCGTAGTTGCGCGCCAGCGTCACTACCTCCAGTAACTCCGGGGTCAGGCCCGTGAGTGAGCAGGCGATCACGGCATGTTCGGGCCCCAGGGTCGCCGCCGTGACACGCATCATCACAGGGTCGTGGCTGGCGGCAATCGGATAGCCCAGACGCACCAGGCGCACCTGCAACTCATCGCTGCACAGGCTCGACGGCCCGCCCATGCCGAACGCATGGATCATCCGGGCCTTACCCAATAGCTTGACCGCATCGCCAAAGCTGCGCTGATTGAAACCCGAAAGGTGCTGACGCAACGTCGCCTCGATATCCCCCAGAATCTGCCGATGAAACGCTGACTGTTCTGGCTTGCCCGCCGGGTCCAGGAAGCGGCTGCCCACGCCGTTGGCCTGGGCCAACTGCAGGCGCAAATCGCGCAAGTCACGGCAGCCCACGCTGCGGGCGAAGCGTGACAAGGTGGCGGTACTCACCTCAGCCCGTTGCGACAGTTCCTCCAGGCTGGCGGACGCGGCAAAGCCCACATCCTCAAGCATCAGCTTGGCAATACGCCCTTCGCCGGCACTGAAAGTGTCCTGGCGGGCGCGGATCTGATAGAGGATGTCCATGGGGGCTCCGGGTTACAGGCTCATAACACAAGGGACAGACCGTAGGTCAGGCCGAAGGCGACCAGCGAAATCAGGGTCTCGAGTACGGTCCAGGTCTTGAAGGTCTGGATGACCGTCATATTGAAGTATTCCTTGATCAGCCAGAAGCCGCCGTCGTTCACGTGGGAAAAGATCACCGAGCCTGCACCGGTCGCCAACACCAGCAATTCAGGGTGTGGATAACCCAGGCCCAAGGCGACCGGCGCGACCACTCCGGACGCGGTGGTCATGGCAACCGTGGCCGAGCCCGTGGCGATACGCATCAACGCCGCGAACAGCCAGCCCATTACCAGCGGCGACAAGTGAAACGCATGGGCCAGGCCGAGGATTTCATTGGTCACGCCTGCGTCCACCAGGATGCGATTCAAACCACCGCCCGCGCCCACCAGCAAGGTAATGCTGGCGGTCGGCGCCAGGCATTCGTTGGTGAACTTGAGGATCGACTCGCGGTTGAAGCCCTGGGCCAGGCCCAAGGTCCAGAAACTCACCAGGGTCGCCACCAACAGGGCGATCACCGAGTTGCCGATAAATAACAGGAACTGGTTGAAACCGCTGCCCGGCGTAGAAATCACGTTGGCCCAGCCGCCGATCATCATCAGCACCACCGGCAACAGGATGGTGCCCATGGTCAGCGTAAAGCTGGGCAGGCGTGTACGCGGTTCACGCTCGATGAACTGGCGCTCCAGCGGGTTTTGCGCCGGCAAATGGATGTGCGGCACGATGAACTTGGCGTAGACGGGACCCGCGATGATCGCCGTGGGGATACCAATCAAAATCGCATACAGCACCGTCTGCCCGACCGAGGCGTTATAGGCCAGCACCGCCATCATTGCCGCCGGGTGCGGCGGCACCAACGCATGCACCACCGACAGGCCGGCGACCATCGGCAGCCCGACCATCAGGATCGACACGCCCACGCGCCGCGCCACGGTAAAGGCAATCGGCACCAGCAACACAAAGCCGATCTCGAAAAACAGCGGCAGCCCCACCAGAAACGCAATACACACCATCGCCCAGTGGGCATTGCGCTCACCGAAGCGGTTGATCAGCGTGCGCGCCACCTGTTCGGCGCCGCCCGACTCGGCCATCATCTTGCCGAGCATGGTGCCCAGCGCCACCACCAGGGCGATATGCCCCAGGGTCTTGCCGACACCCGCCTCGTACGAGCCCATGATGGTGTCCGCCGGCATCCCGGCCATCAGCGCCAGGCCGATGGACACCAGGGTAATCACGATAAAGGGGTTGAGTCGGTAGCGTGCGATCAGCACGATCAATGCAATGATGGCGATGGCAGCGTATGCCAACAGCCCGAAGCCCGGTGATGCGGCCATGCGGTACTCCTCGGAAAGGGTCACGTCGAATTGGTTGTGAAACTCATAAATCATTCCCGAGGAGCATTTTCAATTTTCATGAAAGTAATTTTCGCCCACGGATAAGCGCTGTCGCTTGGGGATATGCCCGACATGGGTGGATGAAAATTCGGGGGGTGTTCTTACATGAAGATCAGAGAAGGCGGAAACTCAGTCGCTGCCCTTGAGTCATAGAATGCGCATCCATTGCCCAGGAACCCGCTCATGATTCGCACCACAATTGCCGCCAGCGTCCTGCTCTTGTGCAGCAGCGCTTATGCCGCCGACAACCCTGCCTTGAAAAAATGCATGGACAGCGCCAATACCACCGCCGACATGGTCAATTGCAACGCCCGGCAAACCAAGGTGCAGGACGACCGCCTGAACCGCGCCTACAAAACCGCCCTCGCCGCCCAGGAAGGGCCGCGCAAACAGCAACTGCAAGACGTGCAGCGCCTGTGGATCAAATACCGCGACGCCAACTGCGCCTTCGCAGGCAGCGCCACCGGCGGCACGATTGATCAGGTAAACGGCTCAGGCTGCGTGCTGGACATGACCCAGACCCGCGCCCAGGAGCTGGAAGACCTGGTCGGCCCGTAACTGCTACAGCTCTCCCCCTGTGGCGAGGGAGCTTGCTCCCGCTGGGCAGCGCAGCGGCCCCAAAATCCTGGGCGCGCTTCGCACGCCAGCGGGAGCAAGCTCCCTCGCCACAGGGGCTCAATCAGTCGTGATGAACCTTGGCGCGCTTGAGCAGTTTTTTGCAGCGCTCGGATAAATGCAGCACCCGCAGGTGCTTGCCAGCCTTGGTGTAGCGCTCGCGCAGGGTCATCAGGGCGGCAATCGCCGAATAGTCGACAAAGCTCAGGTGACGGCAATCCAGTGTGACCTGGGCCGGGTCGTTGGCCGGGTCGAACTGATTCAAAAACGGCGTGGTCGAGGCGAAGAACAACGTGCCATGCAGCCGATAGAGCTTGCTGCCGTCGGCCTCCAGGTGTTCATCGGCGTACAGTTCCCGCGCCTGCTGCCAGGCGAAGTTCAGCGCGGCGATGACGATACCGCACAGTACGGCGGTGGCCAGGTCGGTGAACACCGTAATGATCGTCACCGCCATGATCACCAGCACATCATTGAGCGGCACCTTGTTGATCACCCGCAACGACGCCCAGGCGAAGGTCTGTTGCGACACCACGAACATCACGCCCACCAAAGCCGCCAGCGGGATCCGCTCGATCAGTGGCGACAGAAACAGAATGAACAATAGAATCATCACCCCGGCAAACACCCCGGAGAAGCGCCCACGCCCGCCGGAGCTGAGGTTGATCACGGTTTGCCCGATCATCGCGCACCCCCCCATGCCGCCAAACAGGCCCGAGACCATATTCGCCGCGCCCAGGGCCACGCTTTCGCGGTCAGGATAACCACGGGTCTCGGTGATTTCGTCGGTGAGGTTGAGGGTCAGCAAGGTTTCCAACAGGCCAACCATCGCCATCAAAAACGCGTAGGGCGCGATGATGCCGAGGGTTTCCAGGGTCCAGGGGATCTGCGGCAGGGCGAAAGTCGGCAAGCCACCGGCGATGTGCGCCATATCGCCCAAAGTGCGGGTCGGCAGGCCAAGCAGGTACACCGCCAGGCCCACACCGAGAATCGCCACCAGCGCGGGCGGTACAGCACGGGTCAGACGAGGCAACAGATACACAATGGCCATGGTTGCCGCCACCAACCCGGCCATTACGTACAACGGCGTGCCGCTGAGCCAGGTTTCACCGCTCTTGAAATGCTCCAGTTGCGCCAGCGCAATGATGATCGCCAGGCCGTTGACGAAGCCGAGCATCACCGAATGCGGCACCATGCGCACCAGCTTGCCCAGGCGCAGCAGGCCGAAAGCGACCATGATCAACCCGCCCAGCAGTACCGTCGCCAGCAAATACTCCACGCCGTGTTGCACCACCAGCGCGACGATCACCACCGCCATCGAACCGGCGGCGCCCGAGACCATGCCCGGGCGGCCGCCGAACAACGCGGTGAGGGTGCAAATGATGAAAGCACCGTAGAGGCCCATCAGCGGGTTGAGATGAGCCACCAGCGCAAAGGCAATGCATTCGGGCAGCAAGGCGAAAGACGTGGTGAGGCCGGCCAAGGCGTCGGCGCGCAGACGGGTGAGGTTCATGGAGTACCAGGGAATTGCGGGGAATTAGGCGGGGGATGGTACGGAATTGCGGCGGGTGGGGCTAGTGAAGTGTCAGGTCTGATGTACCGAGCCGCCCCTTTCGCAGGCAAGCCAGCTCCCACATTTGGATCTGTGAATAGATTCAAATGTGGGAGCGGGCTTGCTCGCGAAGGCCGCACCGCGGTGCTAAGCGAACATCACACCATCTCGTCGCGAATCCACTCCACCACCGAAGTACGCTTGGGCACCCAACCCAACAGCTCACGAGCGTGCTTGCCGCGCACTCGGCTATTGGAGCCCAAGCCATAGTTGGCCATTTCATACCCCCACTCGGCCTCAGCCTCGACCAATGACCAATCCTGTGGTTTACCCAGGTTCAGCGCTTGGGCAATCGCCGTGGTCATGTCGATGAATGCTGCTTCGCTGCTTTCCACAAAGTAGAAAGTACCCGGGACGTTTTTGGTCAGCGCCAGCAGATACAGGGCGACCACATCTTCAATATGCACGTTGGACCAGATGTTCTGCCCGCTGCCCACATGGCGCACTACCCCGCTTTTGCGCGCCTGCTTGAGCAAGCGCGGCAATTGCACGCTGTCACGCTTCACGCCCAGGCTGTGGCCGTAGATCAGGGTGTTGCAGATCACCGCCGAATTCACACCGTCATTGGCCGCCGCAAGGATCAGGTTGTCGATCGCCACGCGTGCGGCCTTGTCGACGGTCGGCTCTGGCAGGTTGTCTTCAAAGTAGATGACTTCACTGGCCTTGCCGCCCGACGCATCGCCGACGATGCTCGAACCGCTGGTGTGCAGGAACGGCTTGTTTGAGCCTTTCAAGGCAGCCAGCAAGGTTTCTACGGCACCGCGATGGTCGCTGCTGGCGGCGTTGATCACCGCATCGGCCTTCTGCGCCTGCGCCGTCAACACGGCTGCGTCGTCGAGGGTGCCGATCACCGGCGTGATGCCCAGCGCGGTCAGTTCAGCGGCTTGTTCGGCGCTGCGCACCAGGCCGGTGACGTGATGGCCGGCGTTGACCAGGCCGGTGGCGATCGAACCGCCGATAAACCCTGCTGCACCGGTAACGAATACATTCATGGAGGTTGCTCCTGACTGGGTAAGTGATGCGCCCAGTATCCAGCCCCCACGGCTGCCGAATAAGCCCGTGCGGGCCAATTCACTCTTGCGCTCAGGTCACGAATCAGCGCGCATACCGCGCCAGCTTGGCCTGAATAAAGTCCAGGAAGCACTGGATGCGTAGTGCCAATTGCGAGTTGCGATAGAACACCGCGTGGATCGGCTGGCGATAACCGCTGTTGAACGCCTCCAATATGGGCACCAGGCGGCCGGCGTCGATGTCAGCAACGGTCATGAAATTCGACAGGCAACAAATGCCCTGCCCCTGCAGCGCTAACTGGCGCACGGTTTCGCCACTGGAGGCGCTGACGCTGGGCTGAATCAGCCAGCGGTCACCTTCGCCGTGACGCAGCGGCCAGTGGTTGAGGGTCTCGGTGTGGGTGAAGCCCAGCAAGGTGTGATCAGCCAACTCGGCAACGGTCGTCGGCGTGCCGTATTGCTTGAGGTAGCCGGGGCTGGCCAGAACATGGAGCGGCGTGCTGCCCAGGAAACGCGCATGCAGGGTCGAGTCGGCAAGGGCGCCGATGCGAATGGCGATGTCGGTGCTTTGCTCCAGCAGGTCGATGATCAAATCATCGCTGTTGAGCTCCAACTGGATATCCGGGTAAAGGCTGCGAAATTCGGCGATATACGGCACGACCCCATGCAGCATGAACGGCACGGCGGCATTGATACGCAGGCGGCCGGCCGGTTTTTTCTGGCGCGATGACAGGCGCTCTTCCAGCTCATCCATCTGCGCAAGGATCAGCTTGGCCTGCTCGAAGAAGTACTTGCCCTCTTCGGTCAGGTCCATGCGCCGCGTGGTGCGGTTGATCAAGGTGGTGTCGAGTTTGGCTTCCAGGCGCGACAAGGTACGGCTGACTGCCGATGGCGTTTGCCCGACCTTTTCGGCGGCGGCGGAAATCGAGCCGCATTCAATCACGCTGACGAAGATCTGTAGCTCATCGGAACGGGCTTTCACGGGCGGTCCTTGATTTGTCGGCTGACACAGGCACGGCCATTATTAACCAGCCAGCAACAAATGGCCTCCCAGCAACGCCATGCCGGTGAAAAATCCACGTTTGAACCACAGCGCACTGATGCGTCGGCGCACCACCTGACCCAGCCACATTCCCAGCAATGCCGGCACCAACGCCAGCAATGACGCGCCCATTTCACCGCCGCCCAGTGCCCCGCGCCAGGCCAGCCCGGCGGCAAGTGCCAACGTCGACACGGTGAACGACAGCCCCAGCGCCTGCACCAACTGATCACGGCTCAAGCCCAGCGCCTGCAGGTACGGCACCGCCGGGATCACGAAGACACCGGTGGCCGAGGTAATGATGCCGGTGATCACCCCGCACAAGGGGCCCAGCCAACGCTCGGTTCGGGGCGCGACCTTGAAGGTTGGCAGGAATAACCCGCTCAGCGCATACACCAGTAAAGCCGCGCCCAGGGCACGCACCACCCAAGGTCCGCTACCCATGCCCAGCCACAAGGTGCCCAGCCCGGTGCCGAGGAAGATCAGCAACAGCATCGACCACAGGCGTTTGAGCAAGGCACCCAAGTGCCCGCCAAAGGACAGTTGCCAGAGGTTGGTCACCGTCGAAGGAATGATCAGCAATACCGCAGCCTGCGCCGGCAGCATAGCCAGGCCAAGCATACCCATGGCTACAGTGGGCAAGCCCAGGCCGATGACGCCCTTCACCGTACCGGCCAGCAGGAAGGTGGTGATGACCAGCGCTGTCAGGGCGGGGCCGAGGTTTTGGTAGAACGCGAGGAAGGTATTCATGCACCGATTGTGCAGGGCTGGAGAGTGGCTGAAAATTCGCCATATACTGAGGTAGCCTCTTGTTTTGTGTGAGGCTGATGACGCTATCGCAGGCAAGCCAGCTCCCACATTTGGAATTGTGAATACATTCAAGTGTGGGAGCTGACTTGCCTGCGATGAGGCCCTTCCAGTCACTGGAAAACTTAATGCACTTTGACCTCATCGACCTGCGCCTCTACCTGCACATCCTGGACACCGGCAATATCACCGCCGGCGCGGCCCGCAGCCACCTGTCCCTGGCTGCCGCCAGCGCACGCATCCGAGCCATGGAGTCTTCACTGGGCATCGCGTTTCTCGAGCGCGGCCGCCGTGGCGTGACCCCGACACCCGCGGGCAAAGCCCTGGCGCGGCATGCTCGCCTGCTGTTGCAGCAGGCCGACCATCTGCAGCAAGACCTGGCCGAATACGCCAATGGCGTCAAAGGCCAGGTACGCCTGCTGTGCAATACCACCGCTCTAAGCGAGTACCTGCCTGAACTGCTCGCTCAGTTTTTGCGCGAGCACCCCAACCTCGATATCGACCTGCAAGAATTGCCCAGCCTGCGCATCACCCACGCCTTGCGCCAGGGCACCGCCGAGCTGGGGATTATTTCCGATGCGGTAGACACCCACGGCTTGCAGACCCTGGCGTTTCGCGACGACCCGCTGGTGCTGATCATGCCCCTGGACCACCCGTTGACCAGCGCGAGTTTTATCGAGAGCTTGCAATACGACTACGTGGGCCTGGCGGCCAACAGCGCGTTGGCGGTTTACCTGGAAGAACAGGCACTGCACGCGGGCTTTCGCTTGCAGACGCGCATTCGCGCCGACGGTTTTGATGGGGTGATTCGCATGGTCGCCGGCGGCGCGGGCCTGGGCATCGTGCCTCAGGCCGCCTTGGACCGTTGGCCACCTGCACGGCGCTTCAAAGCCCACCCCCTGCAAGAAGAATGGGCCTGCCGCAAACTGTTGTTATGCGCACGCTCGTTCGAGCAACTGCCCGGTTACGTCAGCACATTACTCGCTGCGCTCACCGCCCCCCCTTGTAGGAGCGAGCTCGCTCGCGAAGATCGCCAACGATAACGCGAGCTATCAGGTTTAACGCGGCGCTCTCGGGTTCTTCGCGAGCAAGCTCGCTCCTACAGATGATGCGCGTTTGTGGAAGAAGGTGTAGTAAACCGCCGACAAGATCAGCAGGAACGGCACGCCAAACACCAGTGTCATCTTGAAGGCGTCGGTGAAATAGGTGGTGATCATCACCGCCCCCATCAGCACCAACCCCAGCAACGTGCTGTAGGGAAACAGGCGCAACTGGAACGACAACTTCGCCCCGCCATGACGCTTGCGATAGCGGCGGAAAAACAGGTGAGTGAGGAAGATCATGAACCAGGTGAAGATTGCGCCAAACATCGAGATCGCCATCATCAGGGTGAACGAGCTTTCCGGGTACACCACGTTGAGCAACGTCGCCAGGGCAATGCCCGAACTGGACAGCAGCAATGCGTTGAGCGGGATGCCGTTCTTGCTCAGCGCGCCCATGGACTTGGGCGCAAAACCAGCGCGCGACAGGCTGAACATCATGCGCGTGGTGATGTAGAGCTGACTGTTCATGGCCGACAGCGCCGCGATCAGGATCACGAAATTCATCACCCCGGTGGCACCGGGAATGCCGATGGTCTGCATCACTGTGACAAACGGGCTCTGGGCCTGGCCGGCCTGGTTCCACGGCACGATGGCGAGCATCAGCGCCAGGGTCAGCAGATAGAACACCACCAGCCGCACGATGGTAGCGCGGAAGGCTTTCTTCACTGCCTGCTCCGGGTCGGCGGCTTCACCGGCGGCCACGGCGATCATCTCGACACTGAGGTAGCTGAAGATCGACACGATCACCGCGATCCACATGCCACTCAAGCCATGGGGGAAAAAGCCGTCGTGGGCCGTGTAGTTCTGCACCCCGTAGTCAGGGTTACCGGAGCCGAACACCACATACACCGCCAGGATGATGAAACCGACAATGGCGCTGATCTTGATCGTCGAGAACCAGTATTCGAAGTTGCCGAAGGTCTTCACGCTGATCGCATTGAGCAGGATCAGCACACTGGAAAACGACACGATCCACACCCACTCCGGCACGTTGGCGAACCAGTACTTCATGTACATCGCCACCGCCGTGACCTCGGCCCCCACCGCCAGCACAATCGCCGCCCAGTAGGCATAGCGCACCAGGAACCCGGCCAACGGGCTGATGTAGAACTCGGCGTAAGCGCCAAAGGAGCCGGAGGTGGAATGGGCCACCGTCATCTCCGCCAGGCAGCCCATCAGCAGCAAGGTAATCAACGCGCCGATGGCGTAGCTCACCAGCACGCTCGGCCCGGCATAACCGATGGCGTAGGCGCTGCCCATGAACAGCCCGGTGCCGATGGCGCCACCGATGGCGATCATGCTCATCTGGCCGGAAGTGAGCTGGCGCCTCAGGCCCAGTTCACGGTGGGTAATTTCTGCAAAGCCGTTGTCTGGCGTGGTCACTGGTGTGCCCCTTTATTATTGTGATAGTGGCTGACGCTGAACCTGTGGGAGCTGGCTTGCCTGCGATAACGGTAGTGAATGCACCGACGCTATCGCAGGCAAGCCAGCTCCCACATTTGATCTGTGTTGCCCTTAAGTAACGCTGTTGCGCACTTTGAATTGCGCTTGGTCCCACGTAGCGTTATCGAGAATTTCACCGAGAATTTCCACGGCGTCCCACACTTCGGTAAAGCTGGTGTACAACGGCGTGAAACCAAAACGCATGATCCGCGGCTCACGGTAATCGCCGATCACGTCTCGGGCGATCAAGGCCTGGATCACCGCGTAACCTTCGGGGTGTTCAAAGCTGACGTGGCTGCCGCGCCGGGTGTGTTCACGCGGGGTGATCAGCTCCAGGCCGTGGGCGGCGCAACGACTTTCGACCAACGCAATGAACAGGTCAGTCAAGGCCAGGGACTTAGTCCGCAGGCGCACCATGTCGGTCTGGGCAAAAATCTCCAGGCCACATTCCACCATGGCCAACGAGGTAATCGGCTGCGTACCACAGAGGTAGCGGGCAATGCCGGCGCTGGGGGCGTAGGTGGACTCCATGGCGAACTGCCGGGTATGCCCGAACCAACCCGATAACGGCTGGCGCACCACATCCACCAACGCCGGGTTGACCCACACAAACGCCTGGGAGCCCGGTCCGCCGTTGAGGTATTTGTAGGTGCAGCCAATCGCATAATCCGCATTGGCCTGATGCAGGTCGACAGGCACCGCGCCCGCCGAATGCGCCAGGTCCCAGATGCTCAGCGCGCCGCACTCGTGGCTCAGCGCGGTCAGGGCCGCCATGTCGTACATATAGCCGGTCTTGTAGTTGACGTGGGTGAGCATCACCACCGCCACGTCCGCATCGATAGCCTGGGGAAGTTCCGCCGGGCTGTTCACCAGGCGCAAGGAATAGCCTTGTTGCAGCAATTCGGCCAAGCCTTCGGCGATGTACAAGTCGGTGGGAAAGTTGCTCGCTTCGCTGACGATGACCTTGCGCGCAGGTGTACGTTGGCGCTGCACACTCAAGGCGGCGCTGAGCACTTTGAACAGGTTGATCGAGGTGGTATCGGTGATCACCACCTCGCCCTCACGCGCACCAATCAATGGCGCCAGGCGATTGCCCAGGCGCTGGGATAAATCCGCCCAGCCGGCGCTGTTCCAGCTACGAATCAAGCCATTGCCCCACTCCTCGGCGATCACCTGTTGTGCCCGCTCCAGCGCCGCCACCGGGCGAGCGCCGAGGGAGTTGCCATCGAGGTAGATCACGCCTTCGGGCAAGGCGAATTGGGCACGCAGGTGGGCCAACGGGTCCTGGGCGTCGAGGGCTTGGCAATGGCTTCGAGTGGTCATGGGTCGTCCTGGTTTTTATAAGTGAGGATGGACCAAATAATGAACGAACTTTTAGAGAATTTTCGTGCAAAGTGGTGGGCAAACGTCTATTTAAGCTGTAGAAAATTCGAATTTAACCTCCAAACACGCGGATATCTTCCAAGCATGATTCTCGACGCTACCGACCTGCGCCTCCTGCATTTCCTGCAACAGGATGGCCGCATCAGCAACCAGGAATTGGCGGAAAAAGTCGCGCTGTCGCCGTCTGCATGCCTGCGCCGTTTGCGCCTGCTGGAGAGCGAGGGAATCATCAGCGGTTACCGCGCGGTATTGAACGCCGAACAGCTGGGAATCGAGCTGGAAGCCATCGTGCACCTGTCGCTGCGCCAGGATGTGGAGGACTGGCATGAGACGTTCATCAAGAAGGTGCAAGGCTGGCCAGAGGTGGCGAGCGCCTATGTGATCACTGGCGCCAGCAACTATGTGCTGCGGGTGCAGGCGCGCAACCTCAAGCACTTTTCGGACTTTATCGTGAACCACCTGAACCGCACGGCGGGGGTGATGGATATCCGCTCGGAGATTGTGCTGCAGAAAATCAAAGACCGGGATGAGGTGTTGGACCTGGTCGTGCGCAAATAACTAGATCACCAAAAAACTAATGTGGAAGCTGGCTTGCTGTGGCGAGGGAGCTTGCTCCCGCTGGGGTGCGCAGCGCCCCCAAAAGCCGGCTCCAGCTTCGCTGTCGAGCGGGAGCAAGCTCCCTCGCCACAGCAAGCCAGCTCCCACAGATCAGTCTTCGAGGGCGCGGACTCGTTGCATGCGCTGCTGCTCTATTGGCGCATCCGCCACCTGCAACTCAAAGTCAAAATCAATCTGCGCAAACCGCCCTTGCACGCCAAATTCGCGCGCCAG
The DNA here is from genome assembly GCF_021605325.1 of Pseudomonas sp. PA-7-1E. Taxonomy (NCBI): domain Bacteria; kingdom Pseudomonadati; phylum Pseudomonadota; class Gammaproteobacteria; order Pseudomonadales; family Pseudomonadaceae; genus Pseudomonas; species Pseudomonas sp. PA-7-1E. The sequence continues at coordinate 30,272 of NZ_WKFA01000001.1, read as the reverse complement.
TTGCGGATCGTCACTGAAGCGAATCTCGGCAATCAGTTCATCCCGGGTGGCATAGGCAAAGTCATCATGCAGGTACGGGTCATCCGACAGGTTGATCTGCGTGGTCAGGTGCCGGTGCGCCGGCGCCGAGATGAAGAAGTGGATATGCGCCGGCCGTTGCCCGTGGCGCCCCAGTTGGTCGAGCAACTGTTGCGTCGGCCCGCTCGGTGGGCAGCCGTAGCCTGAAGGCACGATGCTGCGAAAACGGTAGTTGCCCAGGGCGTCGGTCTCGATGCGCCGACGCAGGTTGAATTCCGATTGCGCCGGGTCGAACCACGAATAGGTCCCGCCCGTGTTGGCCTGCCACACATCGACAATCGCCCCTGCCAACGGCTTGCCCTCGGTATCGCGTACTTGCCCGCGCATGAACAACGGCACCGCGTCGTCCCTACCATCATCCAGCCGCGCCTCGTACTTGGACAGCGGCGCACCGGCCACGTACAACGGGCCTTCGATGGTGCGCGGCGTGCCGCCAGACTTGCCGGCCTCCTCGTCAGCGGCATCCATCAACAGGTCCAGGTAATGCTCCAGGCCCAAGCCGGCGGCAAGCAGGCCGGCCTCTTGATTTTTGCCCAGTTCATTGAGGTAGTTGACCGCCTTCCAGAATTCTTCCGGGGTCACTTCCAAGTCTTCGATGATGTTCACGGTGTCGCGCAGGATTCGGTAAATCAGCGCCTTGGTGCGCGGGTTGCCCGCGTCATTGAGGTTACCGCTGGCTTCTTCGAGAAACTGTTGGGCGTGGGCAGTCTGGGACAGGCGGATGGACATGGTGCATTCCTCATCTTGTAGTTATAGGTGGAAGCCGGCTCAGCGGTCGTCCGCATGGATCGACGACGGATGGCGGCACAGCGCGTTCACTTCGATGGCCATGTAGGGGAACAACGGCAGTTGCATCAGCAGGTCGTGCAGCTCCTGCACGCTGTCGACATCGAACACGCTGTAGTTGGCGTAATGCCCGGCGATGCGCCACAGGTGGCGCCATTTGCCCTCCTCTTGCAGGCGCTGAGCCAAGGCTTTCTCCTCGGCCTTGAGGCTGGCGGCACGCTCGGGGTGCATATCGAGGGGAAGGTTCACGGTCATTTTTACGTGGAACAACATGGCAGAGGCCTCTTAGTGTTTGTCACGGCGAAAGAACGCCAGGCGCTCTTCATCGAGCGCCAGGCCCAGGCCCGGCGCGCTGGAAACGTGCAGCTGGAAATCGCGGTACACCGGTGGCTCGGTGAGGATGTCTTCGGTGAGCAACAGCGGGCCGAACAATTCGGTGCCCCACGCCAGGGTGTTCAGCGTGAGAAAGGCATGGGCCGAAGCCAGGGTGCCAATGCCGCCTTCGAGCATGGTGCCGCCGTACAGGCCGATGCCAGCCGCTTCGGCAATCGCCGCCGTGCGCAATACGGCACGCGGGCCGCCGTTCTTGGCGATCTTGAGGGCGAACACTGTGGCCGAGCCTTCACGGGCCAGGTTGAATGCATCCTCGACACACTCGATGGACTCATCGGCCATGATCGGCACCGGGCTCGACAGGTTGAGCCGAGTCATACCACCACGGTTGTTGCGCGAGATCGGTTGTTCGATCAGGTCGATACCGTTGTCGCCGAGCACCTTGCACGCCCGCAGAGCCACGGCTTCATCCCAGGCCTGGTTGACGTCGACGCGCACACTGGCGCGCTCGCCCAGGGCTTTTTTGATCGCGATCACATGGGCCAGGTCGCGGTTGACTTCACCGGCGCCGATCTTCAATTTGAAGATGCGATGACGGCGCAGGTCGAGCATTTTTTCGGCCTCGCTGATGTCCTGTTCGGTATTACCGCTGGCCAGGGTCCAGGCCACCGGCAACGCATCACGCACACGCCCGCCCAGCAGCTCGCTGACCGGCAGGCCCAGGCGTTTGCCGAGGGCGTCGAGCAAGGCGCTTTCGATACCGGACTTGGCAAAGGTGTTGCCGCGAATACTGCGCTCCAGGCGCAACATCGCCGCGTTGACGTTACTCGCGTCCTGGCCGATCAGCAGCGGCGCGAAGTGATAGTCGATGTTGACCTTGATGCTGTCGGGGCTCTCGTTGCCGTAGCTCAGGCCACCGATGGTGGTGGCTTCACCGATGCCTTCGATGCCGTCGGTGCAACGCAGGCGAATGATGACGAGGGTCTGGTTTTGCATCGTGTGCATCGCCAGCTTGTGCGGGCGAAGGGTGGGCAGGTCGACGATGACAGTTTCAATCGACTCGATGGTGCAAATCGGCATGGCAATACCCATTGGGTTCTTTATAAATTCACGTCGATTCTGTTCCGCATTTTTTTGGGCTTCCAATATAGAATTGGTCTCGTGCGATACCCTCAAGGTATGAAAGGAGTCGATATGGAACTGCGTCACTTGCGCTATTTCCAGGTGCTGGGCGAGACCCTCAACTTCACCCGAGCTGCCGAACGCTTGCATATCGCCCAGCCGCCTTTGAGCCGGCAGATCCAGCAACTGGAGGACGAACTGGGGGTGGTGCTGCTGGAGCGCAGCCGGCCCTTGCGGCTGACAGAGGCCGGACGGTTTTTCTATGAGCATGCCAATATGCTGCTCGAACAACTGGGCAAGGTCTGCGACACCACCCGGCGCATCGGCCAAGGCGAGAAAACCTGGCTGGGCATCGGCTTTGCGCCGTCGACCTTGTATGGCGTGCTGCCGGAGCTGATTCGGCGCCTGCGCACTCACGAGGCCTTGGAGCTGGAGCTGGGTTTGTCGGAGATGACCACTTTGCAGCAGGTCGAAGCGCTCAAGGCTGGCCGCATTGACGTAGGCTTCGGGCGGATTCGCATCGACGATCCGGCCATCGTCCAGCGCGTACTGGTGGAGGACCGCCTGGTAGCAGTGCTGCCCAGTGGTCACCCGTTGCTGGGCGCCCCGGCCACCCTCGCCCAGTTGGCCGGCGAACCCTTTGTGCTCTACCCCGGCAACCCGCGCCCCAGTTATGCCGACCATGTGATCGCGCTGTTCGACGCCCATGGCTTGAGCCTGAAGGTGGCGCAGTGGACCAACGAATTGCAGACCGCTATTGGCCTGGTGGGCGCAGGTATGGGGGTGACGTTGGTGCCGGCGTCGGTGCAGGTGCTGCATCGGGCGGATATTGGCTATACGCCGATTGTGGAGGCCACTGCGACTTCGCCGATCATTCTGAGCCGGCGGGTGAATGACCAGTCGCCGGGGCTGACTCATTGCCTGCAACTGGTTGAAGAGTTGATCTGAGATTTTCCCAAACACCGCAATTCCCTTGTAGGAGCGAGCTTGCTCGCGAAAAACTCACAGGCGCCGCGTTCATCCAGCAAGCACCCGTTATCGTTAACGCTTTTCGCGAGCAAGCTCGCTCCTACATTTGATCTTCATTGGTTTCAGAGGCTGCGCAGGCGCTTGCGTTGCAATGTCTGGCTGGGCGACTCATCGAACAGCTTGCGGTATTCCGCCGAAAACCGCCCCAGGTGCGTAAACCCCCAGCCCAGGGCGATTTCAGAAATAGTGCGCATTGAGCCCTGCTCCAGAATCTCCTGGCGCACCGCCCCCAGCCGATGCTTCTTCAGATACGCCATGGGCGACAGTGCGAAGTACTTGCGAAACGCATCGAACAGTTTGAACCGCGACACGCCCGCCGCCGCTTCCAGGTCTTCCAGGTGCAGCACTTCACGGGCGTTGTCGTGGATGAATTGCCGCGCACGGATCAAGTAGTACGGCAGTTTTACCCCCAACACCTCGCGCAACTCTTCAGAGTAGTTATTCGGTTGGGCCAGGATCAGCCCCTTGATCAGCGAGCTTTCCAGGTCACGGGTAAACGCCGCCTGCTCGTACAACTCGCTGCTGCATTCCAGTTCGGCGATGAAGTATCGCGCCATGCGCCACCACGAGGCCGGTGCTCCGTCCACAGCATCCATCACCGACTCAAACCGCAGCGGTGCATCGATGGGCCGTTGCAGCAAACCTTCCAGTGACTCGCTCATCGCCGCGCGGGTGATCACCACCTGCAACTTGCGGCAGTCACCGGAAATCGCCAGCACCTGATGCTCATTGGGTGAAATGATCACGCCCTGGTCGCGGTTGGAACTGAGGCGCTCACCGTTCTTGCTCAGCTCCTGCTCGCCCACCAGCGGCAGGCTCAAGCTGTAGCTGCGAAAGTGCTCGGCGTCTTCGATGTCGATGGTCACATCGGTACCGTATTCGATCACGCCCAGGGTGGTGGCGCGGGACTTGAACACGTTGGCGCTGTGGTGAAAGCGCAGGCGCTCGGGGGTGGCCGTCGCCAGGCGATGGGGCCCGCAGATGCCGGACATCCAGCTGCGCGCGCCTTCCAGGTCGAAGCGTTGAATATGAATATCGCGTGTCTGGCTACTCATCAGGGTGCACCCACGGCGGTTAGGCATTTGCGCGCTCTGGCGGCGCGTCGTTGAACCTCGACAGCAAGTTCCAGGCCACGCCAGCAGCGTGGCCACTGGGTGGATAGTAAGGGTCGACTATGTGGATAAATCCCAGGGCTTTACGACCATCGCCCACCATCACAGTAGCGCATGCCGTCACCTGCGCGCACCGCCATGGGTATTTGCTGCCCAACTTTGCGGCCTGCGTTCCCCCATTAAGCGGATAGCCCGCCACCGCATCGCAGCCGCTTAATGGCTCACCGTTTAGCCATGATCAAAAGGTGCCTCCCATGAGTGGTGCAAGAACCGTCGAGCAGTGGAAAACCTTTATCGAAAGCTGCCTGGACTTTCGCCCGGCAGATGAAGTGTTCCGCATCGCCCGCGACATGTTCACCGAGCCCGAGCTGTTCGACCTGGAGATGGAACTGATCTTCGAGAAGAACTGGATCTACGCCTGCCACGAAAGCGAACTGGCCCATAACCACGACTTCGTGACGATGCGCGCCGGGCGCCAGCCGATGATCATCACCCGCGACGGCGAAGGCCGGCTCAACGCGCTGATCAACGCCTGCCAGCATCGCGGCACTACCCTCACCCGCGTGGGCAAGGGCAACCAGTCCACCTTCACCTGCCCGTTCCACGCCTGGTGCTACAAGAGCGATGGCCGACTGGTGAAGGTCAAGGCGCCGGGGGAATACTCGGAAGGTTTCGACAAGGCCACCCGCGGCCTGAAAAAAGCGCGCATCGACAGCTACAAGGGCTTTGTGTTTATCAGCCTGGACGTGAACGGCACCGACAGCCTGGAAGATTTCCTGGGCGATGCCAAAGTGTTCTTCGACATGATGGTGGCGCAATCGGCCACCGGTGAGTTGGAAGTGCTGCCGGGCAAGTCGGCCTACACCTACGACGGCAACTGGAAGCTGCAAAACGAAAACGGCCTGGACGGTTATCACGTCAGCACCGTGCACTACAACTACGTGGCCACCGTGCAGCACCGCCAGCAGGTAAACACCGAAAACGGCACGGGTTCCAGCACGACGCTGGACTACAGCAAGCTCGGCGCCGGCGACGCGAATACCGATGACGGCTGGTTCGCCTTCAATAACGGCCACAGTGTGTTGTTCAGCGACATGCCCAACCCCAGCGTGCGCTCCGGCTACGCCACCATCATGCCGCGCCTGGTAGAGGAACACGGCCAGCAGAAGGCCGAGTGGATGATGCACCGCCTGCGCAACTTGAACATCTACCCCAGCCTGTTTTTCCTCGACCAGATCAGCTCGCAGTTGCGCATCATCCGCCCGGTGGCCTGGAACAAGACCGAAATCATCAGCCAGTGCCTGGGCGTGAAAGGTGAGTCCGACGCCGATCGCGAAAACCGGATTCGCCAGTTCGAGGACTTCTTCAACGTCTCGGGCATGGGCACGCCCGACGACCTGGTGGAATTTCGCGAAGCCCAGCGCGGCTTCCAGGGCCGCCTGGAACGCTGGAGCGACATATCACGGGGCAGCCATCGCTGGGAGACCGGGCCGACGCCCAACAGCGAGGCCATTGGCATCCAACCGGCGATGACCGGCACCGAATTCACCCATGAAGGCTTGTACGTCAACCAGCATCGCAACTGGCAGCAGTTTCTGCTCAAGGGTTTGGACGAGCGAGCCCTGACACTGCGGGAGGTGAAATGATGAATGCGCAATTGCAGTACCAGATCGAGCAGTTCTTCTACCGCAAGTCCGAACTGTGCGATGCCCAGGACTGGGACGCCTACGTGCAATTGTTCGACCCGCAGAGTGAATTCCACCTGCCGCAATGGGACTCGGAACACGTCTACACCCAAGACCCCAAGCGCGAGATGTCGTTGATCTACTATGCCAACCGCTCGGGCCTGGAAGACCGCGTGTTCCGCCTGCGCACCGGCAAAGCCGCCTCTGCCACGCCGATGCCGCGCACCTTGCACCTGATCAACAACGTGCGCATTGCCGAGCAGGCCGACAGCACGTTGGAGGTGCGTTTGAACTGGCACACGCTGTTTTATCGGCTGGCTACTTCCGAGCAGTTCTATGGGCACGCAACCTATCGCCTCAAGCCCGAGGGCGACAGCTGGCTGATCACGCGCAAGCACGCCCTGCTGCTCAACGACACCATCAACTCGGTGCTGGATTTCTATCACCTTTAAAACCAGCACATCCCCCTTGTGGCGAGGGAGCTTGCTCCCGCTGGAGTGCGCAGCGCTCCCAGTTTTTTGGGGCAGCTTCGCAGCCCAGCGGGAGCAAGCTCCCTCGCCACAGGGGCACGCTTGGAGTTTCATCAATGAATCACAAAGTGGCCTTCAGCTTTGCCGATGGCAAGACCCTGTTCTTCCCGGTGGGCGCCCATGAAATCCTGTTGGATGCGGCCCTGCGCAACGGCATCAAAATCCCGCTCGATTGCCGCGAAGGTGTGTGCGGCACCTGCCAGGGGCGTTGTGAGTCCGGCGAGTACAGCCAGGACTACGTGGACGAGGAAGCGCTCTCCAGCCTCGACCTGCAACAGCGCAAGATGCTCAGTTGCCAGACCCGGGTGAAGTCCGACGCCACCTTCTATTTCGACTTTGATTCGAGCCTGTGCAACGCCCCCGGGCCCGTGCAGGTACGCGGCACGGTGAGCGCGGTGCAGCAAGTGTCGACCAGCACCGCCATCTTGCAGGTGCAACTGGACCAGCCACTGGATTTTTTGCCGGGCCAATACGCGCGTCTGTCGGTGCCCGGCACCGATAGCTGGCGCTCCTACTCCTTCGCCAACCGGCCGGGTAATCAGTTGCAGTTCCTGGTACGCCTGCTGCCCGATGGAGTCATGAGCAACTACCTGCGTGAACGCTGCCAAGTAGGTGATGAAATGTTGATGGAGGCGCCCTTGGGTGCGTTTTATCTGCGGCATGTCACCCAACCGTTGGTACTGGTGGCGGGCGGCACCGGGTTGTCGGCGTTGTTGGGCATGCTCGATGAGCTGGCCGTCAACGGCTGCACGCAACCTGTGCACCTGTACTACGGCGTGCGCGGCGCCGAAGATTTATGTGAAGCGGCGCGTATCCACGCCTACGCGGCAAAAATCCCGAACTTTCGCTACACCGAAGTGCTGAGCGACGCCTCAGCCGAGTGGACGGGCAAACGCGGCTACCTCACCGAGCATTTCGACCTGGCCGAACTGCGGGACAGATCGGCGGATATGTACGTGTGCGGCCCCCCTCCGATGGTCGAATCCATCCAGCAATGGCTGGCGGATCAGGCACTTGATGGCGTTCAGCTGTATTACGAAAAGTTTACGCAGAGTAATATCTGACCCTCAGCAGTTCTGAGGGGCCGATGCGGCGTGCAATCACCCTTGAGAAAAACAAGTAGAAGGGAATGTTAATGGCGGATGACATGGTTAACCCGGTGGGCCTCAAGCGAGGCCTGAAGAACCGGCACATTCAGCTGATCGCCTTGGGAGGTGCGATTGGTACAGGCTTGTTCCTCGGCTCGGCCGGGGTACTCAAGTCGGCGGGGCCGTCGATGATCCTGGGTTATGCGGTAGCCGGGTTTATCGCGTTCCTGATCATGCGCCAGCTCGGCGAGATGATCGTCGAAGAGCCGGTGGCCGGTTCCTTCAGCCACTTCGCACATAAATACTGGGGCGGTTACGCAGGCTTCCTGGCGGGCTGGAACTACTGGGTGCTCTACGTGCTGGTGGGCATGGCCGAGTTGACGGCGGTGGGCAAGTACATCCAGTTCTGGTGGCCGGAGATCCCAACCTGGGTCAGCGCGCTGGTGTTCTTCGTCGCGGTGAACCTGATCAACACCCTGAACGTGAAGTTCTTCGGTGAAGCCGAATTCTGGTTTGCGATCATCAAGGTGGTGGCGATTGTCGGCATGATCGTGCTCGGCTGCTACCTGCTGTTCAGCGGCACCGGCGGCCCCCAGGCCTCGGTCAGCAACCTGTGGAGCCACGGTGGTTTCTTCCCCAATGGCGGCATGGGGCTGTTGATGTCGATGGCCTTCATCATGTTCTCGTTCGGTGGCCTGGAACTGGTCGGCATCACCGCCGCCGAGGCCAGCGAACCACGCAAGGTCATCCCCAAAGCGATCAACCAGGTGGTGTACCGCATACTGATTTTCTATGTAGGTGCGCTGACCGTGCTGTTGTCGCTGTACCCGTGGGATCAACTGCTGCAAACCCTCGGCGCGTCAGGCGATGCCTACAGCGGTAGCCCGTTTGTGCAGATCTTCTCGCTGATCGGCAACGACACCGCCGCCCACATCCTCAACTTCGTGGTGCTGACCGCGGCGTTGTCGGTGTACAACAGCGGCGTGTACTGCAACAGCCGCATGCTGTTCGGCCTGGCCGAGCAAGGTGACGCGCCCAAGGCGCTGATGAAGCTCAACAAGCAAGGCGTGCCGCTGCGGGCGTTGGCGATTTCGGCGCTGGTGACCATGCTGTGCGTGGTGGTCAACTACGTCGCGCCGCACAGTGCGCTGGAGTTGCTGTTTGCCTTGGTGGTTGCTTCGTTGATGATCAACTGGGCGCTGATCAGCCTGACCCACATCAAGTTCCGCAAGGCCATGGGCGAGCAAGGCGTGACGCCGTCGTTCAAGACCTTCTGGTTCCCGTTCAGCAACTACCTGTGTCTGGCCTTCATGGTGATGATCATCGGGGTGATGCTGGCGATTCCGGGAATTCGTGAGTCGGTGTACGCGATGCCGGTGTGGGTGGGGATTATCTACGTTGCCTATCGGTTTCGGATCAGAAACGGGAAAGTAGCTGTGGCGCAGTAACACCTGTGGGAGCCGGGCTTGCCCGCGATGGCGGCGTGTCAGCCAACGGGTGGGCCGGCTGATACACCGCCATCGCTGGCAAGCCAGCTCCCACAGTTGACTGTATTTCACATAAAAAAAGCCCCGGTAATCCGGGGCTTTTTTGTTTAGAGCGTGGAACGTACTCGCCAGAGTTCAGGGAACAGTACCGTGTCGAGCATCTTGCGCAGGTACCCCACGCCTTCAGTACCGCCAGTACCCGGCTGGAAGCCGATGATGCGTTCCACCGTGGTGACATGCCGGAAGCGCCACTGGCGGAACGAATCTTCCAGGTCGATAAACTTCTCGGCCAACTGATACAAATCCCAGTAACGGCTCGGGTCGCGATATACCTCGCGCCAGGCCGCTTCCACCGATTCATCGTGCACCGTGGCTGCGGTCGGGTCGCGCTCGGCGCGCTTGGGATCAATCGCCAACCCCGCCTTGACCATCAGGTTTACGGCCTCGTCATACAGCGACGGCGTGGCAATCGCCACCTGCAATTGCTGCAGCAACTCCGGGCGATGAGCATGGGGCCGCAGCAGCGCCGGGCTTTTGTTGCCGAGGATGAATTCGATCTCGCGGTACTGGAACGACTGGAACCCCGACGACTGCCCCAGGAACGGGCGAATCGCCTTGTACTCCGACGGTGTCATGGTCGCCAGCACCGCCCAGGCGTGCACCAGTTGATCGAAGATCCGCGACACCCGCGCCAGCATCTTGAACGCCGGCGGCAGCTCACCCAGGCGCACATGTTCGCGGGCGGCCTTGAGTTCGTGAAGCATCAGTTTCATCCACAGCTCAGAGGTCTGGTGCTGGATGATGAAGAGCATTTCGTTGTGGTCTGGCGACAGCGGGTGCTGGGCGCTGAGGACTTTGCCCAGGTCCAGGTAGTCGCCATAGCTCATGGACTCGGAGAAATTCAATTCGGCGTTATGCCATTCTTCCGGCGGTTGGTAATCAGCTGAAAAAGGACATTGGCTCATCGCGTGGGCTCCTTGAGCGGGCGGAGAATGGCGCGCACGGGGCTCGCGTCCAGGTTGGCGAAGCGCAGCGGCAGCGCGATCAGTTCATAGTCGCCCTCCGGTACGTCATCGAGCACGATGCCTTCGAGGATCGCCATGCCATGGCGCGCCACGACGTTGTGCGAATCCATGGTCTTGGATTGTTGCGGGTCCAGGGACGGCGTATCGATACCGATCAGGCGCACCCCCAGGCTGGCCAGCAGCTCAATGGTCTGGGGGGCGATGGCGGTGAAGTTCGAATCCCAGTCGGTGAGCGGAGCTTGTGGATAAGTGCGCAGCAGCACGCGCTCGGGCAGGTTATCCACACGCCCTTGCAACTGATGCGGCTGCACCAGGGCGCCGCTGCCCAGGCAGTGCAATACCCGGCACGGCCCCATATACACATCCAGCGACACCTCGCCAATCGGCGCGCCATCAGCGCTGTAATGCAGCGGCGCATCCACATGGGCACCGGTGTGCGGCGACAGGGTGACGCGCCCCACATTTACCGGACACTCGGGGCCGAACTGCCACACGCGCTCCTCCTGGAACGGCGTATCACCCGGCCAGGTCGGGGTGGCCGTGCTCAAGGGCGGGCTGATATCCCACCACGTTTTTATTGGGTTCATTGCAAGGCTCTCACTCGTTACTGAGGTGAATGATACGAGGGAGGGATGTGAATTTTCTTGCGAATTCTGGCGCGACACGGGAAATCTTTCGCAGTTACTGCGAGGAAACATCGGTTTGATGCACAGATCTGTCGCTCAGATACGCCACGACCTCTCGTGGGAGCCTGGCTTGCCAACGATAGCGGAGTGTCAGGCAATCGAGATGCTCGCTGTGCCACCGCCATCGCGGGCAAGCCCGGCTCCAACAGGGGACCGCGGTGTTCAGGTGACTGCGCTTCTGGGCATCCCAATGTCGAGTTCAGACCACTGGCGCAACGCCCGAGGCCTTAGGGTTGAGCTTTCCCTTCCCTGCCTCGGAGTCATCATGTCCAAGCCCATCACCGTACTGCGCGACACCCACCCACTGCCGGTCCTGGATGCCTGCAAATGGGAAAAGCTCGAAGGTGACCCGCACACTGTCAACCTCAACGCCTACACCAGCGAAGACGGCAGCAAGATCATGGGCACCTGGATCTGCACACCGGGCAAGTGGTACGTGGAATACGTGAAGTGGGAATACTGCCATTTCCAGGAAGGCTACTGCGTGATCACGCCTGAAGGCATGGAGCCGATCCATCTGCGCGCTGGGGATATCTTCGTGGTGGAGCCAGGGATGAAGGGGACGTGGGAAGTGGTCGAGACTGTGCGTAAGTATTTTGTGTTTGCCTGACCCATCCCCGTCCCTGTAGGAGCGAGCTCGCGAAGATCGTCAACGAAAACGCGCTCATCCAGGATGAACGCGTTGCTCTCACATTTTTCGCGAGCAAGCTCGCTCCTACAGCTTGCGATAGCTGTTGATGATCGCCGAGAAGTCCTTGCCCCCTTCCCCACGCTGGCTCATGGATTGATACAACTGCTGGGCCACTGCGCCGAGAATCACCGGCTGATGCGCCTGGCGCGCAGCCTCAGTCGCAAGGCCCAGATCCTTGAGCATCAGGTCGGCACCAAAACCACCGGTATAGCCACGCGATGATGGCGCGGTCTCGATCACGCCTGGCCAAGGATTGTAGGTATCGGAACTCCAGCAGCGCCCCGTGGAGCTGTTGATGATGCCGGCCAGCACTTGTGTATCAATGCCAAGTGCATCGCCCAGGGCCATGGCTTCACTGACGCCGACCATGCTGATACCCAACAGCAGGTTGTTGCAGATCTTGGCGATTTGCCCAGTGCCGACATCACCGCAGTGCACGATGTTGCGGCCCATCTGCGCCAGCACCGGTTGCAGGGTGGCGAACAATTCCGGGTTGGCGCCGACCATGAAGGTCAGCGTCCCGGCCTGGGCACCGCCGGTGCCACCGGAGACCGGCGCATCGGCCACGTCCACGCCTTGTTTGGCTGCCGCAGCCGCTACTTCACGGATGGTTTGCGGGTCAATGGTGCTGCAATCCACGGCGGGGATGCCTTCGCCGATGCCGGCGAGTACACCGTCTTCATTCAGCCACACGCTGCGCACATGGGCGGCTGCCGGCAGCATGGTAATCACCAGTTCGGCACCTTGGGCCGCATCACGCGGCGAGCTGCTGATGGTGCCGCCCAGTTCGGCAAGTTCCTTGAGTACCGCCTGGTTCAGGTCGAACAGGTTAAGCGCGTGCCCAGCCTTGATCAGGTTGCGGGCCATGGGCGCACCCATGTTGCCCAGGCCGATGAATGCAATTTTCATGGTCGTCTCCCGAGTTCAGCGCAGGTTGATGGTGGTGTTGACGCCATCGTTGACCGTGTCGTCATCAAACCAGCGGCTGGTGACGGTTTTGGTCTGAGTGTAGAACTGCACCACTTGCTTGCCGTAAGGGCCCAGGTCGCCGAGCTTGGAACCGCGGGAGCCGGTGAAGCTGAAGAACGGCACTGGCACCGGGATGGGGATGTTGATGCCGACCTGGCCCACATCGATTTCGCTCTGGAATTTACGCGCCGCCGCGCCGCTCTGGGTGAACAGGCCTGTACCGTTGCCAAACGGATTGGCGTTGACCAGGGCGATGGCTTGATCGAGTGTCTCGACTTCCAGTACCACCAGCACCGGGCCGAAGATTTCCTCGGTGTAGATGCGCATGTCGGTGGTCACGCCTGAGAACAGGGTGGGGCCGACAAAGTTGCCTTGCTCAAAGCCCGGCACTTTGATGTCGCGGCCGTCCAGCTCCAGCTTGGCGCCTTGTTTCACGCCGCTTTCGATCAGCTCCAGGATGCGTGCCTTGGCGCGCTTGGAGATCACCGGGCCGACATCCGTGCCCGCTTCGCTGCCGGCGTTGACCTTGAGCTTTTGTGCCAGGGCCTTGAGGTCTGGCAGCCACTGCTTGGCCGCGCCCACCAGCACCACCACCGAGGTGGCCATGCAACGCTGGCCAGCCGCGCCGAAACCGGCACCGACCAGGGCGTTGAGGGTGTGTTCTCGGTTAGCATCCGGCAGCACCACCGCGTGGTTCTTGGCGCCCATCATCGACTGCACACGCTTGCCGTGTTTGCCGGCCAGGTCGTAGACATGCGTGCCCACAGCCGTCGAACCGACGAAGGACACTGCCTTGATGTCTTTGTGAGTACAGAGTGCATCCACCACGTCCTTGCCACCATGCACCACGTTGAGCACGCCGGCTGGCACACCGGCTTCCAGCGCCAGCTCCACCAGCAGCATGGTCGACAACGGGTCTTGCTCGGAAGGCTTGAGTACAAAGGTGTTCCCGCAGGCAATCGCCATCGGGAACATCCACAGCGGAATCATCGCCGGGAAGTTGAACGGGGTGATGCCGGCGCACACGCCGATAGGCTGGCGCAGGGTGTAGGTGTCCACGCCGCCGGCCACGTTCTCGGCGAACTCACCCATTTGCAGGGTGCCAATGGAACAAGCGTGCTCCACCACTTCCAGGCCACGAAAAATATCGCCCTCGGCATCGGCAATGGTCTTGCCCTGCTCGGCGCTGAGGACTACAGCAATGCGCTTGGAATGTTCGCGGATCAAGGCTTGCAGCTTAAGCATGATGCGCATGCGCGCGCCGATCGGCGTGAGTTTCCAGGTCTGGAACGCTTGATGGGCAGCGTCGATGGCCGCGTTGACTTCATCGGCGGTGGCAAACGGGACTTTGGCCAGCACTTGCTGGGTGGCCGGGTTGACGATGTCTTGCCACTCGGTGGTCTTGGACTCGACCCACTCGCCGTTGATCAGCAACTTGACCTGTTGCACGGAAATATCGGCAGATGCGTTCATGTGGTCTCCAGAATCTTGTAGTTATGCAGAGAACCAAGGCGTTGAATCGCCTTGAAGAATGAGGCGTTCGGACTGTTTTTGGAGTATAGATGTGCAAATCTCTAATAAGAACGCACATAAAAGCCGGTCCAATATGCAAAAAAACATCACCTCCCTGGGCGCCCTGAACTGGGATGACCTGAAGTTTTTCCTCGAAGTAGCCCGCACCCGCAAGGCTAGCGTGGCCGCCAAGCGCCTGGCGGTGGACTACACCACCGTGTCGCGGCGCATCAGCTCTCTGGAAGTGTCCCTCGGCACGCTGCTGTTCGAAAAATCACGGACCAACGGCTTCGTGCTCACCAGCGAAGGCCAGCGGTTGCTGGGTTATGCCGAATCCATCGAAAGCACGCTGCACATGGCCTGCGAACAGGTGTCCGGCTCCGGCGTGGCGCTGTCCGGCCATGTGCGCATGGGCTGCACCGAAGGCTTCGGCAGCTTCTTCGTCACCCCGCAACTGAGCCACTTCGTCGACACTTATCCTGCGATCTCGGTGGATATCCTGCCCCTGCCCCACTTCATCAGCCTGTCCAAGCGCGAAGCCGACATCGTCATCGCCCTGGAACGCCCTGAACACGGGCCGTATGTGTGCTGCAAACTGTGCGACTACAAATTGCAGTTGTACGCCACCCAGGACTACCTCGACCAACACCCGCCAATCCGCAAACCTGCGGATCTGGCCGAACATCCGTTTATCAGCTATGTGGATGACTTGGCCTTCAGCTCAGAGTTGCTGTACCTGGCCAATGTGGTGCCCGGCGCCAGCGCCAGCCTGCGCAGTACCAGCGTGATCGCGCAATACGTGGCGGCCCAGCAAGGCCGGTCGATGGCGATATTGCCGTGCTTTCTGGCCGCGCAGGACCCGCGCTTGCTGCCGGTGCTGGGAGAGCAGATTGCGATTACGCGGCAGTTCTGGATGTATTGCCGAGAGGATTTGAGGAAGTTGAAGCGGATTACGTTGTTGTGGGATTACATTCGGGAAGTGACGGAGCAGAATCAGGGGTTGTTAATGGGGCAGACGCGGGAGATCAGGTTTGCGAAGTGAGGTGCTAAAAGGAGCAACGGAGGCTTCCTACATTTAGACCGCTCCTGCTGCAGCAATTTGCGGATGCCGAAGCCGAACTTCGCGCAGAAACTCACCCGCGCTGTTCTTGAGCCATTCAATCAGCCGAGCAATCTCCGGCTCCGACTGACGCCCGTTTCGACAAATGATGTAGTAGGCCGCAGGGGACATCATCACAGGGCTATTCAACGCAACTAACGCACCGTCTTCCAGTTGGTCATACACCAACGCAGTCCTGCCCAGCGCAATCCCTCCGCCCTTCACCGCCAAGCTGATCGCCAGGCTCGAATCCGGAAATCTCGGCCCGTGGTGATAAGGCGGCGGCGCCAGCCCCTGAAACGCAAACCAGCTTTCCCACCCCGGACATACCTGATCGTCCACCCGATGAATCAGCGGATAGCGGGCGACATCCTCCAGAACAATGCCGCCCTTCAACCGCAGAAAATCGGGCGAACACACGGGGAATACGGCGTCGCGCATCAACAGTTCGACATAATGATCCGGATAGTCACCGTACCCCATCACCACGGCGACATCGTATTGATGGGCCTCCAGGCTGGTGCTGCTCATGTCGGCGCTGGTCAACACCAGATCCAGGTTGAATGAAGCCTGCGTGTGAGAGCCGTGCATCCTGGGGATTAGCCACGTCGAACAGAGGGAAGACGTGCATGATAGGTATAACGGTTGGGACTTACCGGGATTGAGTGAATGCAATACCCCATCCAGCGCCTTGAAAAACTCATCGGTAACTGGCAACAGAGCCTGCCCTGCTGCAGTCAGCTTGACGCCGCGTGAGTGCCGCTCAAACAACGACACGCCCCACCATTCCTCCAAGCCCGCGATTTGATGGCTAATGGCACTGGCGGTGAGGTTAAGCTCAGACGCTGCACGGGCGAAACTACCGGTTTGCGCTGCGCTGACGAACGCCTGAAGCATAGGTGTGGGGGGCGGACGCTGGGCCATCAGGTGCTCACTTTGATCAAAATGATCCCGCAAACAATGACGAACGCCGAAAGCATCCGTCGCCAACCGAACCGTTCGTGAAAGAACAGCGCAGCAATAATGGCGCCGATAATAACACTGGTTTCCCGCAGAGCTGAGACCTTGGCCACCGCGTCCAGCGACAAGGCAAACAACACCAATCCGTAAGACGCCAGGTAAAAAACACCGCCTAATAGCCCAACTCGCCAGTGCCCACGTATCGCACGAGCCAAGGTTGAACGTTCTTTGGAAAACGCCAGCATCGGGATCGGGATACTTTGGAATACTGTCAGGTAAATAATGTACTGCAGCACCGTCTCACTGGCTCTTACACCTTTAGCATCCACCACCGTGTAAGACGCAATAAACGCACCGGCGCACACCGCCATCAGGATCGGCTTGAACATCTGCGCCGTCATCCTGCGCACAAAGGTCAAGCTGATAATCCCCACACAAATCAGCAACACTCCCGTCAACGCCTGGGAGGACAACTGTTCATGCAGCAGAAAGTAAGAAAACAGCACGACCAATACGGGCGGCACCCCACGCATCACCGGGTAAACCTGACCGAAGTCACCCGTTTCGTACGCTTTAATCAAAAATAGCCGGTAGACCGTATTGAGCACCACAGAGACGAGTATATAGCCCCATACCTCCAGGCTAGGCACACTTACAAACGGCAACGCCAGCAGGCATATCACTAGCGCGGTGCCGTCGACCATGGCCAAGGTCATGAAGCGACTGCTACCGGCGCGAACTACGGCATTCCAAGTGGCGTGCATAAAGGCAGAAATCAAGACCAACGTGATCGCGATATCGGAGTTGTCCATGGGGCTCGGCTTATGGCGGATATGGGAGGACTTACGTTATGAATACCGATGCATCATCGTTTGCGTAACCACAGCCGTAGCATATAACGATTAAGATCACTCAAAGGCTCAGCATCATTGATCTCGGAACGTGGAGCGTTCATATCAATGAAGTGCGTGCGCGTATGCAGAAACTTGTTATCGGCTGAAATAAGCACTTGCCCTGGCTCCAGCAGTACTCGATGCTGAACCGATGACTGATCGAGAACGGTATCCAGAAAGTCCAGTGCCTGGGTTTGAGCTGCTGTTAAAGGCACTCCTGCCTTAAGGTGAGCTGACTCAATGTAGACTCGAAAGTATCTGATCAGTGGAATACCTTCACTGGAAAAGCTGAGGATGGGGGCTTTAAACAGTTTTTCATCCTCTGACATGCCGCGATTCTCAAAAAAGAAGTCGCATTTGAGCGCTTCCAATACTTCTGGGAACGCCATCAGCTCGGCGTATACCGCGCTTGCATCGATGAGAATGCTCTCACCTCCTAAAAGTGCTTTCTGTCCACAGGCCAGGATCAAGTAATCGATAGGCAACGGGTCGCTCACACCATCGTTATGTACATAGGCGCCTTGACGGGTCTGATGGTATCTCGCACCTTCCTCAATGCTTTTGCCACCTCGGTCATAAACCTCAATCACTTTATGACCAAGATGATTCTGTACCATTGGGACACCGAGTAAGGAACCGAATGTCCACACCAGAGATTTGAACGTTGAAAGTTTATCCACCTTAAAGCCATCGAGAATCAAGACATGACTTTCATGATCGATCATATTTCGTATTCTATTCAGCTCCTCTCTCAGCACGCTTGACTGTAAAGGATTAATGTAAGCGACCTTGGTATCGAATCTAACACCTTGACTTACCGTCTCGAACAACTCTCTTATCGTCAATAGCTCAGCAAATGCATCTTTTGAAAGCCTGACTTTAGATACTTCCTGGCGAAAATGACTGACATTTATAGTCATCGCAATCCTTTACGGTAGTTACTTATAGCGTCCATTTAACTAAGCCCACCATTTGCGAAAAAGCGAAACTTCATCAGCCCAGCCATTAAAATTCGTCATGACAGGTCTTTCCTACAGAGAAAACTCCTAATGGTCGTTGGTAGGTTTTCGCGGCGACCAATACGCATGGGCCGCGCATTATATGTATGAGAGGGGCAAGGCCGTGGTGGATGACTTGACGCAGGCGATGACACCGAGCCGTTGAGCGAACATTCTTGCTAGCACATCGCAGAACAACTGTGAGAGGGGCTTGCCCCCTCCCACATTGGATTGCATTTCAGCTTGGGAAAGGTGAACCCGCTTAGTCTGCGATCACTACGATCGACACCCGGCGATTCTCGGTGCGGCCTGCTGTGGTCGTATTCGGCGCTACCGGCTCGCTGCTGCCCAGGCCGCGCAGTTGGATGTTTTCTTCTTTCATGCCCACGCGGGTCAGCACCTTGCCCACGCTTTTGGCGCGGCGCAGGGACAGGGCAACATTGTAGGGCTCTTTGCCCGAGGCGTCGGTGTGGCCGTCGACACGCACACGCTCGATACCCGCGCCTACCAGGGCCTGGCCGATGCGTTCGACGATGTCGGTGCTGGGTTTGTTGAGGGTTTCGACGTCGCTGCCAAACAGCACTTTGCCGGACAGGCCGAAGGCCCAGCCTTCATCGGTCAGCTCGAAGCCTTGCTGCTTGAGCACGGCGACTTGCGCCGGGGTCAGGCCTTTGGGTGGCGTCTGGCAGCCGCTGAGGGCCAGGAAGGCCACGAGCAAAGAAATAAATAAAACGCGTGTGTTAGCGAACAAGGGAATCAACTCCTGTGTTGAACGTTGGCGACGGGGTGCTCCGACTCCGCCGTTTGCTGGCCGCCCGAAGACAATCGTTTGGCCTGGTACATCGCCGCGTCGGCAGCGTTGAGCAAGGTCCCTGGCGTGGCACCATGCTCGGGATAAATCGCAATGCCGATACTGAGGGAGGTCAACACCTGGGTGTCTCCAGGCAGTGGAATCGGCATGTCCATGCTGGCAATGATTTTGTCGGCGATGCGCTGGGCGTCTTCGGCCTTGTGCAGGGGCGCCAGCAATACCGCGAATTCATCACCGCCCAGGCGCGCCACCAGGTCGTCCTCGCGCAGTTGCGCCCGCACGCGGTCGGCAACGGCCACCAGCACGGCATCGCCAGCGGCGTGACCGAAGCTGTCGTTGATGTCTTTGAAACGATCGCTGTCGAGGAACAGCACTGCCACCCGCTCGTTGACCTTGGCCGCGCTGCGCAGGGCACGGATCAGCCGGCCTTCGAAGAACGCGCGGTTGGGCAGGCCGGTGAGGCTGTCGTGGCTGGCCTGGTGGGCCAGGGTTTCGTTTTCGCTTTGCAGGTGGCTTTGCCAGGCCTCCATCTCACCGAGCAGGGCGTTGAAGTCGCTGCCCAGGCTGTCGAGTTCGGCGATCTGCGCCGAGGGTACGCGGCGGTCGAAGTCTCGCTCGCTGCGGGCGGCGTGGGCGACGGCAGCCAGGCGTTGCAATGGCACGGTGATACCATTTAACAGACGCCGTGACAGATGCAACGCCACCCAGGCGCTGAGGGCGGTGCAGATCAGAATCCCGATCAAGCCACTGAGCAAGAAGCGCAACAGGCTGCCACCGTGGCCGACCAGATGGATGCTGCCGACGGTTTGCCCCTGGCGCAGGATCGGCTGGCTGATGGGCTGTTCGAGCAGGGCGTGCGCTATTTGCAGCTCGACCCGTGACAACATGCCGGTTTCCGGGCGAACCCAGCGCGCAAGCAACTTGCCGTTGATATCGAATACTTCTGCCTGGGCCACTTCTTCGGTAGAGGCAATCAGGCTCAGGGCTTCGGTGGCCGCCGCACTGTCGTTGAACACCACGGCTGCTTCCACGGTGTAGTTGATCGAGCGGGCGATCAGGTGCAGGTTGTGCTCGGCGTAAACCCGCAGTGCAAGTACGCCCAGCAGGGTCAGGGACACACTGGCCAGGGTCACTGCTACCAGCGCCAGGATCATATGCCCGCGGGCAATTACCGAGCGCAGGGTCGGCCGCACTTTATCGCGACTCATGAGCCAGGCGCTCGACGACGGGACAACTGCAACACACTGGGATGGATGCGCACGCCGCTACGAGCGACGGAATCCAGGTTGACCTCGAACGACACCTGCTCATCGCTGACGCGCAAGCAGAACAGGCTGCCCACCGTGCACTGGTCGCCCCCTTCGCTGATGCTGAGTACGGGATGGCCGATCAATGAGGTAAACAGGCGGTTGCGTTCGTCGGGGGTGATTTTGCCGATGTAGACGGCATCACAGGCATTGACGATATCCGGATGATCGACCAGCAGGCGCCGCACCAACACCGGACGTCCTGTGGCCTGGGTGGTGCCTTTGACCAGGTCATCGGTGTACTGAGTCGGCCCGACAATGCACAGCCGCAATTGCGCAGGCTCAACCGGCCAACGGGCGTAGCTGAGGATACCGAGCACCACTTGGGTGACCGCCTGCGCACGGTGCTCGGCCAGGCTGGGCGTCTGCGCAAATAGGCGCGGCGCAAGCAGGCACAGCACCGTCACCAGTAACAGGCGTCTCCAACTCAAACTGCGCGCTTTGGGCGAGACAGCCACGTTCATGCAGCGATACTCTCAAGTGTTTTCCAGGATGATGCCGCAACGATAGCACAGCGGCGGACATCCCCACGAAGCACAGCATTCGAGGGGTTCGCTATTTTTTCAGAAAAATCAGACATCTGAATAAGAAATATCGCCTGACCTACCAGTCATTTTTTTCAGACGGAAGGTCCAACTCCAACATCAATCCGCTCAGACGCTTGACCTTGCGCCGCACCGCTTCCTCAAACACGCCGCCGCGCGGCTCAACCAGGCTGAACCAACGTTTGGCACGGGTGATACCGGTATAGATCAGCTCTTTGGTCAGCACCGGGTTGAGGGCATCCGGCAGGATCAGCGCGGTGTGAGTGAACTCCGAGCCCTGGGATTTGTGCACGGTCATGGCGTACACGGTTTCCACATCATTCAAGCGGCTGGGCAATACAAAGCGCACGCCGCCCTGGCCATCGTTACGTGGAAAGGCCACCCGCAGGACGTGGGGGCCACCGTCGCTTTCGGGCAATTTCAGGGCGATGCCGATGTCGCCGTTCATCAGGCCGAGCCCGTAATCGTTGCGGGTCATCAGCACCGGTCGGCCTTCGTACCACTGCTCGTCACCTTCGATCAGGCGTACCTTGCGCAACGCCGCGGTGATGCGCAGGTTGAGCCCTTCGACGCCCCACGGGCCCTTCCGCACGGCGCAAAGCAGTTGAAACGCGTCGAAGGCGTGCAGCAGTTGTTGCGCCCAAGCAGTCCAGGCTGGACCGTCACGCGGTGTGTCCGCAGAGGGGCGCGCCGATTGCAGCAGGTTCAGGTAGTAGCGATAACCTTGGGCGCCATCGCCCTGCCCGTCCAGTACCAGGCGCTCAAGGGCGTGGTCATGCTCACCCTTGAGGCTGACGCAGAACAGGTCGTCGTGACGGCCTGCAGCTAACAGCCGGCGGGCCTCTTCGGCGTTTTGCTGGTTGACCCAACGCGCCAGTTGACCAATACCGCTGCCCTCGCCGAAGCGGCGCGAATAGCGCAGCATCACCACTTGCTGGGCCAGGGGATGGCTGCCATCGAGGTCTTCTTGCAAGCCGCTGCTGCTGAGGTCTTCACCGCTGACGGCTTGCAGCCAGTGGCGAGTCTGCGGGCTGTACCAGCCGGCTTCGGCATCGCGGCACAAGTCGCCGAGTACGGCCCCCGCTTCTACCGAGGCCAGTTGGTCTTTGTCGCCCAGCAATACCAGGCGTGCATGGGGCGGCAGGGCGTCGAGCAGGTTGGCCATCATTTCCAGGTCGATCATCGAGGCTTCGTCCACCACCAGCACATCCAAAGGCAGCGGGTTGCCCAGGTGGTGACGGAAGTGACGGGTGCCCGGACGGCTGCCCAACAAGCGGTGGACCGTGGTGACCTGGGTGGGGATTTTTTCCCGCACGTTGTCGGGCACTGTCAGTGACAGCACTTGCTGGCTGATGGATTCGGTCAGGCGCGCAGCGGCTTTACCGGTGGGCGCAGCCAGGCGAATACGCAACGGGCTGCCGGACTCCACGGCGGGCGCCTGCAACAGCGCGAGCAGGCGCACCACGGTGGTGGTCTTGCCCGTACCGGGGCCGCCGGTGACGATGCTGAAGGCGCCGCGGGTCGCCAGGGCGCAGGCGAGCTTTTGCCAGTCAATCACTCCATCGGGCGCCGGTTGGTCGAACAGGCGATTGAGCCGTTGCGGCAAATCGGCGGCGGCGTCTTCCACGCTGGCAAGGCGCAGGCGCAGGGCGCGGTCGATACGCCGCTCGTAGGCCCAGTAGCGGCGCAGGTACAGGCGCTTGCCGGACAGCACCAACGGGCGGCTACGAGCCTCCTCGCTGCCATCGACGGCCAGCGCAACCAACGGGCTTGAAGCCAGGGCATGGCACCAATGCGCGCCATCCAGGCCGTGCAGCAACTGTGAGGGTAGCAGCATTGCGCCGGTGTGCAGGTCGCCTTCGGGCGGCAATGACAGGGCGAAATCCGGCGCCTTGAGGGTTTCGAACACATCCAGGCAGACGTGGCCATGGCCCAGTTGATGGCTGGTCAAGGCCGCCGCCAGCAGCACCAGGGGATCGGCCTTTGGGTCCAGCTCGTACAGGAAACCGACAAAGGCTTTGTCCAAGGCCCGCAGCCAACCCCGCTCGACCCAACGTGCAAGCAACTGCAGCAGGTCGGCAGCACGATCGAGGGGCAAAAGCGCCTCCAGCGGTAACGGCGACAGGCTCATAAGAGCACTCCTTGTTCCCAGGCGGGCTCAACCTTGGGTGGGATGGGCTTGCCCTGGAACAACAGGTCCAGGCTCTCGATCAACTCACGAGGCGGTCGGGTAAAATACGCGCCCTGGCTCACCGACTGGCTACCGCGCAGGAACAGGTACAGGGCACCGCCGACGTGCTGGTCATAATCGTAATGCGGCAGGCGCGCCTTGAGTTGGCGGTGCAGGGCCAGCAGGTAAAGTACGTATTGCAGGTCGTACCGATGCTCGAGGATCGAGTGTTCCATGGCGTCCTGGGTGTAGGCAGAGTCGTCAGGGCCGAGCCAATTGGATTTGTAGTCGGCCACGTAGTAACGGCCATCGTGCTCAAACGTCAGATCGATAAAGCCTTTGAACATGCCGTTGAGCAGCACCGGTTCGGCGGCCACACGGGACACGCCGCCATGGGTGTGCTGGCACACCAGTTTGTCGAGGGCGAGTACGTCGACGGTGTGACTGGCAAACCAGAATTCCATCTCGATCTGGTACTGCTGCAGGCCACTGAGGGTGAAGCGCTCGTTGTACAGGGGCAGTGGCGTGTGCAGCAGGTGCTCCAGCCAGCCGCTGAGGGTGACGATCCAGCCTTCCCAGTTGCGGCGGTTACAGCGCGCGCCCACGGCTTTTTCGATCGCCTCCGGGGTCACGTTGAAACCTTCTTCACCGGCCCATTCCAACAAGCCGTGAAGGAAGGTGCCTGGGTTGGGACCGCGTGGGAAACGGTGAATATCCCCGCCGGCCGCGACCGTTTCCCGAGGGGCATCGGGGTCGAGGCGTTCGTCATCGAACAGCTTCTGGGCCTGTGGGCTTTCGGGGGCTTCGAGGTTGGCGGCGCTCATGCTGTCGCCAATGCGCAAGGCGCTATAGGAGGCAATCCACCAGTTTTCTGCCGCCTTGCGTGCAGGCAGCAACGGCGCGAGCAGGGTCGCTTGGTTGCGCGGCGGGTGGAACAAGATGTCTTGGGCGTCCGGCACAAGGTCATAACCGATGGCCGCGCAGCCTTGCTGCAAGTCCAGCAACCAGCGCGCCAGACCCGCTGATTCGCTCAACGACGCGCCGGCACCGAGCAAATAGCCCAATGCAGACAGGTGCAAGACCGAGCTGCTGTTATTGCCGCGTTTGAGATCGGCGATGCCCAGCCAGCAGGCGTGTTTGGCGCGGGTCAAGGCCACGTACAACAAACGCAGGTCTTCGGCCAGGCGCTCATCGTCGGCTTGGGCGATCAACTCGGCCGTGGGTCGCAGGCTGACGTGGGACTTGCCGTGTTCATCGTGGTAATGCAACGGCAAGCGACTGCCATCCACGGGCTTGGCCGAACAGATGAACGGCAGGAACACCAAGTCGTATTCCAGGCCCTTGGATTTGTGGATGGTCACCACTTTGACCAGTTGCTCGTCGCTTTCCAGGCGCAGGATCTGTTCTTCACCGGCCTGCCCCGACAGCGCCAGATGCTCGGCCAAATGACGGATCAACGCCTGCTCGCCATCCAGTTCCGAGGCGGCCTGTTGCAACAATTCACTGAGGTGCAACAGGTTGGTCAGCACCCGCTCGCCATCACTGCGGGCGATGAGGGTTTGCGGCAGCTTGAAGTCGTGAAGCAGGCGCCGCAGCATTGGCAACACGCCTTGGGTACGCCAGATGGCACGGTAGCCACGGAACTGCATCACCCGCGATTCCCACGCCAGTTCGTCCTGATTCAGACGCTCCAGCTCCGACAGGGACAGGTTCAGGGTGACGCAGGCCAGGGCTGCACGCAGCGGGCGTTCGACATCCGGTTCCGCGCAAGCCTTCAACCAGGCCAGCAGGTCATGGGCTTCCTGGGCGGCAAATACCGAGTCTTTATCCGACAGGTACACACTGCGCACGCCACGACTGGCCAGTTCGGCACGTACGGTTTGGGCTTCCTTGCCATCGCGCACGAGGATGGCGATGTCTGACGGCAACACGCCCTTGAGGGTGCCCTCTTTTACAAAGCCCGCGGTGCCTTGCTGCCCACCATTGAGCAGCGCAACGATCTGCGTGGCGCAGGCGGCGGCCAGGTGTTGACGATAAACCGCGTTGGAAATTGGCTGGTCGGTGGGCAGGTGCCAAAGGTTCATGGCCGGTAGCGTGTGACCGTCGACCTGCAACTGCTCGCTGCGGCCTTGGGACAGTACCGAATGGAACGGCACCGGGTTATCGCCATTAGGCTGGCGAAACAGGAACGCACCACGGCCGGTTTCCGCACGCTGGAACACATGGTTCACCGCCTCGACCATCGCATGGCTGGAGCGGAAGTTGGTGCCCAGGGTGTGATGGCGGCCGGTGGTGGCCTGCCGGGCGCGCAGGTAGGTGTAGATGTCGGCGCCGCGAAAGGCGTAGATCGCCTGCTTGGGGTCGCCGATCAGGAACAGGCCGCTGTCGAGGTGGTTTTCTTCGATGCGGTAGATGCTGTCGAAGATGCTGTATTGCACCGGGTCGGTGTCCTGGAATTCATCAATCAGAGCCACCGGAAATTGCTCGCGGATCACACTGGCCAGGCGCTCGCCACCGTCTGCCTGGAGGGCGGCGTTGAGGCGGATCAGCATGTCGTCAAACCCCATCTCGGCGCGGCGACGTTTCTCTTCCTCGAAACGTTTGCCGACCCAGCCGGCAGCGTGTTGCAGCACCGCCGCGTCGGGCGTTGGCAAGGCGTCGAGGCTGGCTTTGAGGCTGGCCATAGCCTCGATGCCAGGGTGCTGCGGCGGCTCGCCTTTCCACGCTTCGGCCATTCCGTCGGGCGTCAGGCGGGTGAAGCCGGTGCCGATGTCCAGTTGTTCCAGGGTTTCGTCAGCGGCCCAGGCGCTGATCTTTTCGAACCAGGGCTCGAAGTAACGTGCTTGCATCTTGCGCCCATCGACCGCTTTGGCAGCGACGGCTTGCAGGCAGATATCCCGCAGCTCGGCAGCCCATTGTTGCCAGGGTGCCTTGAGGGCAACCAGCGCGGCGCGGCGTTCTTGCAGGCAGGCGCTGATCAGTTCGGCTGGCTCGCGGGTTTCGTCGGTGGGCCGCTCGCTGCCGAACAACGCACGCACCCGTGGCATCAGCGCCGCGGGGCCACCCCAATTATTGCGCACCCAGTTGAGCGCATCGTCGTGCATTGGGTAGCAGAACAATCGCCAGTAGTCGCGCAGCACTTCGCCCAGCAGGTCGCTATGGTCGGTTTCCAGGGTTTGTGTGAACAGGCTGCCGCTGTCGAACGCATGTTCGCGCAGGATGCGCTGGCACCAACTGTGGATCGTGGAGACTGCGGCTTCATCCATCCATTGCGCGGCGATGTCCAGGCGATTGGCACAGGCGGGCCATTGCTGCGGATCATGTTGCTCGCGCAGATCGGCAATCAGCGCATCAGGCTGTTCGATTTCGTCACGGAAGAAGCGCGCGGCTTCGGCCAGGCGGATGCGGATACGTTCACGCAGTTCCTTGGTGGCGGCGTCGGTGAACGTCACCACGAGGATTTGCGGTGGCAGCAGTTCGCGGCCGAAACCGGATTCATCACCGCCGTGGCCGAGCACCAGACGCAGGTACAGGGCGGAGATGGTGAAGGTCTTGCCGGTGCCAGCACTGGCTTCAATCAACTGGCTGCCTTTGAGCGGGAACGCCAGGGCCAAGGGTTTGCCGATCATGCGTCAGCCTCCGTGCTGGAAAGCGATCGCCAGGGGGCGTTGATCAGCGGGCGATACAGGGTTTCGCACCAGCCTTCGAACTCTTCACTGGCGACCAGGGCCGCGTAGTCGGGAAATTGCCGCGTAAGGGCAGGCGTTTCGCGGCGTTCGCCGTCAGTGGTGATGCCATCGCCTTCATAGGCTTTGCTCGCAGCCGCTTGGGCCTTGGCGGGATCAGCCTGGCCGAGCCAGGCGAACGCGGTTTTCACTGCGACCGGAAGCGGCGCGCTCATTCCCGTGTGCCAGGCCAACAGCAGGTTACCGAGAATGTCCTCGGCGCCGGCCTTGTCCAGTGGGGCCAACAACAAGGTGTCGTCACTGGCTACCAGGCCGGTGCTCAAGGGCAGGCCACAGGCGCAGGCCACCACGTGATTGACCCAGGGGCGGATGAGGCGGTGCCACTTACGTGTCTTGATCGAACCAATGCTGTTGGGGATGGTGGTGACGCTTAAAAGTCCGCCATCACTGCGTCGGTGCAGACCGCTGATCCAACCTTCCAGCTGGATGCCTTGGTACGCAAAGCTGACCGGTTCAGCGCCAGTATGCGGGGTGGGCCACAACGCCAGAAGCTGTTGATAGCGTTGCACCAGGTCCGGCAGCGGCTCGATCAGTTCGTTACGCAGGCATTCACCGAAACCCACCATCGGCAGCAGGCCGCTGCCTTGCAGGCGCAGGGCCTGGGCGGTGAGCGCCTGATCGAGTTGGTCGGGTTGGGTGAGTGCCGCGTTCAGCAGGCTGTCGCTCAAGCTGTAGCGTTGCAATGCGTCCAGCACGAAGGGTTCTTCGTCAGCCAGGGGCACTTCAGCGGCTTCGAAGAATACTTTCAGGCGCTGGCTGAAGAAGTGTTTGACCGGATTGCGCAGGAAGTCCTGTAACTGGCCAAGGCTCAGGGGTTCTTCCTGTTGGTGAGGCGTCAAGCCTTGCTCTTGGGTGATGACCGCCGGTGCCTGATGCAGCAATTGCCATTCGCGCGCATAGCTGAACAACGAATCGCCTTCGTGGAAATAGCGAGCGCTGAAAGGTTGCAGCGGGTGCTCCTGGGTCATTGCGTCGATCAGCGGCAGATCGTTGCTGGCGTGCTGCCAGCCGCTGGCGAGGTGGTCGCGCAGTTGGCCGATCAGCACCGAGGCCGGGCGATCGCTGTTGTCACGGATGCTGCGGCCTACCCAGCTGATGTACAGCTGGTCACGGGCTGACAGCAGCGCTTCGAGCAGTAAGTAGCGGTCGTCTTCGCGGCGAGAACGGTCGCCGGGGCGGTAATCGCTGCCCATCAGGTCAAAATCCAGGGGTGGCTGGGCCCGCGGGTAATCGCCGTCGTTCATGCCCAGCAGGCAAACCAACTTGAACGGGATCGCACGCATGGGCATCAGCGTACAGAAATTGACCGCCCCCGCCAGGAAGCGCTGGGACAGGCGCCCCTGATCCAATCCGGCCAACCATGCCTCACGCACGACCGTAAGGGGTAACTCGTCTTGCAGACCAACGGACTCGCAGGTTTCCAGCCAGGTTTCTCTTAATTGTTCGAGCTGGCCCAGCAGGTAGTCATCGTGCTCGCTGCTGGGTAGGAAAAACAGCTGCATCAACCGTTGTAGACGCTCGCCCCAGGTTTGTGGGGACGCGGGTTCCGATAACGCTTGATGGGCATCGTTCAAGGCGTCAAGCAAGGCGACCAGTGGGCCGATCAACGCCGCATCGAGGCCACCGATTTCGTCATAAGGTTCAATACCGTCGCAGGCCGTGCCGGTACCGACGGCATAGCCCAGCAGCATACGGCGCAGGCCGAATCGCCAACTGTTTTGCTCCAGTTCCGCGGGCAGGCCCAAACCGGCGCGTTGCTCGGCATTCAAGCCCCAGCGGATGCCGGCGCCTTCGATCCAACGATGCAAGGTGGGCAGATCACGCTCTTTGATGGCGAAGCGTTCGCGCAGGGCCGGGACGTCGAGCAGGTCGAGGATTTCGCTGACAGGGAAGCGGCTGTCGGGAAGTTTGAGCAAGTGCTCGACGGCGATCAACAGCGGGTCGCGACCACGTTGGCCTTGGTCTGTAAGGGTGAAGGGGATGAAGCGTGGGTCATGCCGTTCGAGCTGGCCGAAGACCGCGCGAATATGCGGTGCATAGCTGTCGACGTCGGGGACCATGACGATGATGTCCCGAGGGCGCAGGGAGGGGTCAGCGCTGAAGCGATGAAGTAATTGGTCGTGGAGGATTTCCACTTCGCGTTGGGCGCTGTGGGCGATATGGAAACGGATCGACGTATCGCGTTGCAAGTCGACAGCGGGCCAGAGCTCACGGGTTTCATTCAACGGGCGCAGTTCGAGGATATCGTCCTGGAGTTGGTTGAGGAGCGTGGTGGGTTCGCTGTCGCTGAACAGGTCAATACGGCCGTCGCGAAATGCGGCGCGGTAGCTGTTGGGGTCATCGTAGCTGTCCAGCAGACTGATGTAATCACGGCCCTGCTTGCCCCAGGCAGCGAGCAGCGGATGGGCGTGCTGGTGCAAAGTTTGTGGGTCGATAGTGACGGGCATGCCCGTTTTGCGCGCCTGGCGTTTGTATTCGTTACGCAGCAAGTCCTTGTCGGCGACGATGTCCGACCAATGATGGCGGCAGGGGTTATGCACGCAGAGCAGGACCTGGCTGAAACGGGCCAGACCCGCCAAGGCTTCCAGCGCCTGGGCCGGCAGCGATGAGATGCCGAAGACGATCACCCGGGGAGGCAAGCCGGGCGGTGCTTGTTCAAGGCTGTTGATGCGCTCGATGAAGCGCTGATGTACGCCGGCCCGGCTTTCGGCCATGCCTGCTTCACCCACATCCAGCAGGAGCGCGCGCCACAGCTCGGCTTGCCAGCAGTTGGCTGGGTTGAGCGGTTTGGACTCGCCTCGACCATTGCGCAGTTGGTGCCGGCCTGCGGCCCAATCTTCCAGCCAGTCGGCACGGTAGACCTGGTATTGGTCGAAGAGGTCAGCCAGGCGCTCGGCGAGTTGGTAGCGTTTGCGCAGGTCGGTGTCTTGCGTCAGGAAGCGTTGCAGAGGCTCGAAGTGCGGTTGGTCGATCAGCTCGGGTAACAGCCGCATGAGGCGCCAGGTCAGCGGGGCTTTATCAAGCAGGGACTTGGGCGGGATTTCGTCACGGCCCAAAACCATACGATAAAGCTGCCACATAAAGCTGCCAGGCAGTTGCACGTCGATGGCTGCGGCAATGCCACAGCCGCCCATATCATCGGCTTGCGGGTCTTCGGCCAAGGCCAGCTTGAGCCATTGGGCGATGCCGTTGCTTTGTACCAGGGCGATTTCGTTTTCCAAAGGCGCCAGTGGGTAACGGCGCATCCAACTGACCACCAGGCTTCGCAGCTCGTCCAGGCGGTTGCCATGAACCACCATGAATCCAGGACTGAGGGACGTCGCGTCCGGCATAACGGCTTCCTTGGGAAAAGCAAAATCGAGGGATGGACTTTAGCACTGTGGTGCACGGGGCGAACACAAGGCGAACAAGTGTACGGCGACAAGGCGGACACTTTTCGAGCGCCCAAAACAAAACCCCAACTGCTTTCGCAATTGGGGTTTCGGAATTTAATCTTGACGATGACCTACTCTCACATGGGGAAACCCCACACTACCATCGGCGATGCATCGTTTCACTGCTGAGTTCGGGATGGGATCAGGTGGTTCCAATGCTCTATGGTCGTCAAGAA